>DASUEC010000303.1:0-7390 GCA_036275255.1 Limnobacter sp.
CCTTGCGTGCCGCAAAGGGCCGGTGCCAGCCAACCGCAGGTTGCTGGCAGGGGCCGAGCCCGACATCTTTTTCGAGGGGCGGCCCCAGGCTCCTTCAGGCCCAGCAAGGGAGAAACAGGTTTTCAGCGAGAAACAAGCCTCGGCTCGGCTTGAGGCCAAAAACCAAGCCCGGCTTGAGGCCAAAAGAGGCTCGGCTTGAGGCCAAAAACCAAGCCCGGCTTGAGGCCAAGCGGTGTACGCCCGCTACAATGTGCGCAATGACAATCACCGCAACACACAGCATGAACACTTGGCAAGCAGGCCGTTTCACCCTCAACTGGACCACCGGCAAACCCCTGGTGATGGGCATTGTCAACATCACACCCGACTCATTTTCCGATGGGGGCGACCACGCCCAGGCCGCACAGGCCATTGCTCACGCAGAGCGTTTGTTGGCCGAGGGGGCCGACATTCTGGACTTGGGGGCGGAGTCCACACGCCCTGGCGCCGACGGGGTGGACACCCAAGAAGAGTGGGCCCGCCTCAAGCCCGTGCTGCAAGAGCTTGTGCGGTGGAATGTGCCACTGTCAGTGGACACCTTGAAGCCCGCCGTGATGCAACTGGCCCTGGAGGCGGGGGCCGATGTTTTGAACGACGTGAATGGTTTTCGTGCGCCCGCTGCCAATGGCGTGCCCAGCGCGCTTGCGTTGCTGGCCGCCAGCCCCACAGCGGGTGCTGTGGTCATGCACATGCAAGGCGAGCCGCGCAGCATGCAAATCAATCCGCAATACAGCGAAGTGTGTGCTGAGGTGTTTGCATTTCTGGAAGGCAGGGTTAGCGCACTGGCCCAAGCGGGGGTGTCTGCGCAGCGTGTGCTGGTTGATCCAGGCTTTGGGTTTGGAAAAACCTTGCAACACAACCTGGCCCTGATGCGCGACATTCCCCGTCAGGCTGCGCTCGCCGCCGGCGTGCTGATTGGCGTGTCTCGCAAACGCATGATTGGCGAGCTCACCGGGCGGCAAAATCCCAAAGACCGGCTGGGGGGTTCAGTGGCCGCTGCACTTTACGCTGCAACGCATGGCGCAGCGGTTGTGCGCGTTCACGATGTGATGGCCACCCGCGACGCCCTGCTGGTTCAGCAGGCACTGGCCGCGCCGGCCTGATCAACCTTGCGCTGGCTTCTCTGGCTCCTCAGGCCCTGCGTTGATCCTTTTGCTCGACATGTAGTGCTTGTCGTCCAGCCTGTACCTGTGCAGCGGGCGTGGCATCACATCGGTGGGTTGGATACGCAGCCATGCAAAAGCATTTTGGCTTCGGTCGATGTTCTCGGTGACTGGCACCATTTGAATGTCATGGGTGTGAATGAATTCCATGAACGTCGCCTGCTCCTGCGGGGCAATCCGCTGCCTCAACAGCTCTGGCACACGTCCGTTTTTGAAGTGTTCCATGAGTTGCGTTAAAAACATGTAAGACCCAAACAGGGACGGCGCTGAGTCAATAAAAAAATTAGACACCGTGTTCATTTTTGGCAGGTAAAAGGCCAGTATCTCCAGCAAATCCGACGGCCCGTGTTTGAAGTCGGAATAAACCATGTCGTATTTGCCCGCAGGATTCGGGAAGGGTGGAAAAGACTGCTGGTGAAAACTCATCTGTTCATGCAGTTCGTGGGTCCTGAAAAGGTGGTCCATGTAGGCTGCAAAATTGTCTTTCAGCTCATCGGGCCGAAACATTTTTTTGTGTTCTGCTGTGAATGAAAAACCGCGGTCCACCACATGCAGGTGCCCCTCGCCGTTTTCCTGCAAACCCCGTGCAATCCACAATGCCGACACACCAAAGCCTGTGCCCAGTTCCATCACGGTGCGCGGCCTGTGCAAACGCACCAGGTTATACAAAAACATGCTGCGCAAATCGGAGCCCATGTAAGGGCCAACCCGGTCTGTAAACTCCCGCAGGCGAGCCCAGCCCAACAAATGTTTTTGAGTGGATGCGGGCTTGGCTTGCGGGCTTGGCGGCTTGGGCGCTGCGGCATGCCCGGTTGTTGCAATTGGCAGTGGCACCGCCTTGGGCACTTCCGAATTCAAGCGGATGAAGGGCGCAGTGATTTGCTCGGGTGATGGCGGGTTGCCACAGCCCATCAGCAAATGAACCCGTTCACTGGTTTGCTGGCGTGCATTGATTGCGCGGTGTTCCACATCGACACGGACCAGCCACGCAGAGCCGTCTGCTGGCAGGTGCACGCTGTGGATGGTGCCATCGTCCATTTGCCACTGGAAATGGCAGTCTTCGTTGGTGATCACTGGGATGTGCAAGCGCCAGGTTTCTGTGTCGGAGTCGGTGTGGAACGGCATGGCAGTGCCTTCACTGGACAACTTCATAAGGCGGCATCGGTAAGGGTCCAAGCCACTGGCCATCAGTTGGTCGATCACCTCGCCCAACACACCCGTGCAAATGCCGGTTTTTGTGGTGCCTCGCTTGTTGTTGTTTGTTTTGGCCCCAATTCTTTTAACGCCGTCCTCGGTGCTGCCGTCGCGGCTGGTGACAGCCCAGCCCACGTAGTCCACCTGGTTGTCGCGGTATTCAATGAACGGGGTGGGCTCCACCTTGCTCCTGAAATGTTCACGCAAGGCGTCCACATCCACTTTGAAATTGGCGAGTTTGCAGAATAGGGTGTCTGAACTTTGCATGGGCTGTGTCTTAGTGTGGTTGGGCCGCGGGCAGTGTTCCGCTTAGCAGGGCTTGTCGGTAGGCGATCAGTCCCGACAGGTAGTGTTCAATGTCGTCAATTCTGACCCGGAAGGAATGGTGGCGGATAAAAAAACTGCCCTCAATGCTGTCTGGCGCATGGAAAAACATGCTCAGCTCTGGCCAAAAATAACCCGTCAACAGGTAATTGGCGCGGTGGTGCAGTGCATTGTAAAACTGCCGGGTGTCAATCTGGTCAAGCAGCGCCCGATGCTCCGGCAGCGCTTGCATGCGTTGAATCATGTGATGGGCGGCCATCATCAGTTCAAGCAGCGTGGGGAATGTGGTGATTCTGTGTTGAACAAAATCCAGGTGGTCCTTCACGTTGTGTATGCCAAACTGAAAGTACTCGGCTTTGGGTTTGTGTCGTGTCAGTTCGTTTACACAATAGCTTAGCCAGTGGTCGTGTGCCTTGGCATGGTTGGCCTTTAAAAAATACTCAAATGCCTTTTCCACCACCCGAATGCATCCCAGCTTTGGCATCAGCTCGTGCATTCGCATCATGGCGAATGCAGCTTCCCCATCGTAATAAATAATCCTGAATTGCTCTTTGACGGTGGTGGATGGGTAGTTCAACACATGCACAAACTGACCCGTGCTCTGGTTTTGCATGGCCGCAATTCCATTGGCGAGGTCTTTCATCAAGGGCATGTAGGTGAGGTCTTGTTTCAATTGCGTGTACTTGCACAGGGCCAGCAAAGCCACAGCGTTTCCACCCAGTTTGACTTCGTCGCCCACGTCCACCAAAAATGCAAGGCGGTTGTTGCTGCCAATGCGATGCACCTTGATGAATTTGCTCACCATGAGGCGCAGCGCACGAAGGATGGCCTCGTCCAGCGCCTTGCTGTGGGTCACTTCCAGCGCCTCCAGCATGGCATACAGGGAGCTGGCATGTCGCAGGGTGTTGTACCCTGCAACCGGCTGTCCAAAGCAGGGGAACTGCCCATACACAAACGTGCCGTCGTCTTTCACTTGCCGAGCCAGGTATTCGCTCGCGCTGTGTATGAGGGGCATGCAAGCCTCTGCCGTGAGTGCTTCTCGATGGCGTGTGCCATGCGCCGTGCCTTCGGCGTGCAATTCAATCACCTGCCCATCCTGAGCGCTGTAAAAGCCATGGGTGTTGAACACATGCACCACCTGTTGTTTGCCTGTGTTCAGGGCCGCCTTGCTGCCCCATTTCAGCTTGACGTATTTTTTAAGGTTTGCTTCGTTGAGTTGCGCATGTTCTGTGTTGGGGCCCGGGTACACAATCGCATTGGCCAGCAACTCCTCGCACAAGAGGGCTTGGCTGAAATTGTCATCCCACGCCAACCCGTGGGGGAAGTAATTTCGTTTGTACTTGGCAAGCAAGGGGTCGAGCTCTTGCATGGTGATGGCGCTCACAATCTGCGGAATATCCACCCGCAGGTGTTTGCATTGCGTCATCCTCGCCAACAACGCCGCATTGGCGGGCTGCTCCAATTGCGCCAGGCAGGCCTGCAAATTGCTGCCCGAGAGGCGCTCCACGCGGGCACGCTCATCCCCGTTGCTGGTGCTTATAAAAACAACCTGGGGGTTGCCCGCAATTTGGCGTTGCAAAATGGTTTGCACCAATGTGGCCACGCGGGCTGGGGCCTGGCTGTTGGATGGAGCATGTTGCGCAGTGAGCTGCATGAATAAATCCCGGTGAAGGGCGTTAAATTTAACACATCGTCAATCCATGCGATTTGAATCAACATCACGACGGGGTGGGGTTGACCCAACTTTTGCTGGTCCGCACCCGCTAAAATACCTCAATTATTTTGCTCAAGCGCAACCATGACCACAAGACAATATTTTGGAACGGACGGCATTCGAGGCACGGTGGGGCAGGCCCCCATGACCCCCGATTTTGTATTGCGCCTTGGGCAAGCAGCGGGCACAGTGCTTGCGCGCCACGAGGGGGGCAACCGCCGCGCCAAAGTGCTGATTGGCAAAGACACACGCGTGAGCGGTTACCTGCTGGAGAGTTGCCTGGAGGCCGGGTTCACGTCGGTGGGCGTGGATGTGGTGCTGGTTGGGCCCATGCCCACGGCCGGGGTGGCCTACCTGGCGCGCGCGCTGGACATGTCGGCGGGTGTAGTGATCAGCGCCTCCCACAATCCATACCCCGACAACGGCATCAAGTTTTTCTCGGGGCAGGGCACCAAGCTGCCCGACCAGTGGGAGCTGGAGATTGAGGAGCAGTTGATTCAAGGCGCCGCCTGCAAATCCTCGGAAGAGCTGGGGCGTGCCAAGCGGCTTAATGATGCGGCTGGCCGCTACATTGAGTTTTGCAAAGGCACGTTTCCCCGCGACAAAGACCTGCGCGGCCTGAAGATTGTTGTGGACTGTGCCAACGGGGCCGCTTATCACATTGCCCCTTCCGTGTTTCGCGAGCTGGGTGCCGAGGTGTTGGTGCTGGCCGACAAACCCGATGGCCTGAACATCAACAAAGGCGTGGGCGCCACCCACCCCGAGGCTGTGGCAGCGGCGGTGCTTGAGCACAACGCCGATTATGGGTTTGCACTCGATGGTGACGCGGACCGCCTGATTTGTGTTGACCACTCCGGCCGAGTATTCAACGGCGACGAGTTGCTGTATGCCCTGGTGGCAGAGCGCGTGCAATCGCAGGGCAAAGTGCCTGGGGTGGTGGGCACACTGATGACCAATCTGGGCCTGGAGTTGGCCCTTGCCCGGCAGGGCATTGCATTTGAACGTGCCAAAGTGGGTGACAGGTATGTGTTTGAAAAATTGCAGGCCAATGGCTGGAGCCTGGGTGGAGAAAGTTCGGGCCACTTGCTCGTGCTGGACCGCCATTCCACTGGCGACGGCATCGTGAGTGCATTGCAGGTGCTTCGGGCGGTGCGCAACCTGAACAAACCGCTGGCCGACATTTTAAGCCCGGTGACCATGCTGCCGCAGGTGCTCAAAAACGCGCGCCTGCCTGCAGGCTACGATTGGGTCAACGACACCAAAGTGCAGGGGGTTTGCGAGTCGGTGCGAGCCCAGTTGGGGGCGCAGGGGCGTTTGCTTATTCGGCCTTCCGGCACCGAGCCGGTGCTGCGCGTGATGGTAGAGACAGCCGATCGCACTGTGGCCAGTGCGTGCGTCGATTCCATTTTGGCGGCCTTGCCCAAGCCTTGAGGGCGATCAGGCCAGGCGCAAAAAAATCGAGCGCAGGGCCTTGGGCATGGCCGAGTTTTCAGCATCAAATTGCTGTTTCGCCCGGGCAATAAGCGCTGCCTTGAAACGGGCATCCACCGGCATTTTTCTCACCTGTCGCATCAGCTCGGCGGCGTGGTCCACATCGGGCTCAAACCAGACAGCCTGGTCATCCTGCGCAACAAAGGGGTACTCCCTGCTCTTCACCGGCACGGTTGTGCCGCGCACCTTGAACGTGTATTTGTCGAACATGAAGTCTGCATTGCCCGAGTAGTCGCTGGCAATCACGGGTTTGCCCAGCAGCATGGCCTCCGCCAAGGTGCGCCCAAAGCCCTCTGACCTGTGAAGCGACAGGTAAGCATCACAATTTTTGAGCAGCGCCAACACCTCACTTCGATCCATGGTTTGATCGATCAAAACGATTCTGGGGTCTTTGTCCACCCTTTCCTTGAATGCAATCCACGCGCTGTCTTTTTCTCGGGCATGCATGGTTTTAAGGATGAGGCGCACCGAATCGTCATGCGGGTTGAATGCTTTTTGAAAAGCATCCAGCGCCGCAAAAGGATTCTTCCTGACCATGTAGGAGTTGAAATCAAACACATACAGAAACAGAAACCCCACCTCCGGAAGCCCCATCGCGCTGCGTGATTTTGCGCTCACGCGGTCCACCTGCACGGTCAGTGGAATTTTGCGCACGGGCTTCAGAGTGCCCTGCCGATACATTTCGACGTTGAATTCGGTGGCCCCCCACACTTCATCCACCAACTCGAATGCGGGTGCCCAGCGCTTGGGCCATTTGGGCAATTCCCATGGCCACCATCCCACGTTGTAGCGGTGGCTAAACAGCGTCGGGCCAAGTTGCAAATACACGCGCGCCGTTTCAAAGCCGGTGAGACAAAACACATTGACCGGGTAAGGGGCCGAATCTGCGCCCTCCGCCTGTGCGCTTATCTTTTCTTGAAGCACCAGGTCACCCTGGCGAACCACAGCGCCTGGGTTGATGTTGACAATGTTGTAGGGGATCTTGAAGTGGTCGCACACCGCAGCCGCCATGCGAATGTCCTCCCCGATGCCCAGCTCGCCGTAGGCAAAACCCACCAGGTTCACACCAAATTTTTCAGTGGGGGGGTTGTATTGCACCTGGGTTGAAAAAAGCGACGACAGCTTCTTCTCGCGGGTTGGCACCCGCAACCATTTCCATTCATCGTCGCCGGTGAATTTGTCTTCCAGCCAGGCCAGGAAGGCCTGATGGGATGCTTCGGTGTCCAGCGGATAGTCGTGTTGCAGGGTGGGGTTGATGGTCCAGTGCATGAATGCAATTCGCGGGCATTCAAACCCCCAGGGGCCGGTCATGATGGGTGTAAAACACCACATCCGCCATTGGTCGCTGATCAGCGGGTGCAAGCCCAAGCGGCGGGCACCCATGGTAAAAAACCAGGTGAACAGTGCCAGGCGACCCAATGCATCGTCGAGCCTGAATGTGTCTTTCAGTTCTTGCCGGGTTCTA
>DASUEC010000304.1:0-7382 GCA_036275255.1 Limnobacter sp.
GTTGCATTTGGAAAAAGGGGCCTTCGTCGTAACCCAGGTTGAGCCAATGCATGCCGTCCATGATGGCCTGCACCGCTTGGGGCGTGGAGCGTTCTACATCCGTGTCTTCCACACGCAAAATGAACTGACCACCATGGTGACGGGCGAATGCCCAGCTGTACAGGGCAGTTCTTGCGCCGCCCAGATGCAGGTAACCAGTGGGGCTGGGCGCGAAGCGCGTGCGAATTGTGGTGTTTTGCTGATTTTTAGACATGGATTAGTGACTTTTTTTCAAAGAACTCATATTATAAGTTCAAGTGATTTATTAAGTTAGAGTGATGAAACCCTTCGACCGCCGATCTTTCATCAAAGCCGTCAGCACCTTGGCCATTGTGGGGGTGTCCGACACCTGGTTAAAAACAGGCAGTTGGGCTGCCAGCGATGGGATGGTACCGCCTCCTGACCTGTTTGATCCTTCCCTGGTGGACCTCACCTTTTGGTTGCAGCCTCGCACGCTCGACATGGTGCGCCCGCAAACCGGGGAGCGTTTAAGCATCACGTACTGGAAAGACGGACATCTTAACCCAATCGCGTATGAACAGATTTGCCGCTTGTTGCGAGATGTGCAGGCAAATCAGGTTTTTCGCATGGACACCCAACTGATTGACACCCTTTGGGCTGCACAGGCCTTTGTTCGCCGCTACGGCTTTACTGCACCAGTTGAAATCACCTCCGGTTACCGCAGCCCCAAAACGAATGCAAGGCTGATTGAACAGGGTTTGCCAGCAGCGCGCAATTCTTTGCATTTGCGTGGCCAGGCCGCTGATTTCCGCCTCACGGGTTTGCACCCCAGCGTGTTGGGTGAGTTGGTGCAAGGTTTCCGCGCTGGTGGTGTTGGCTTTTATTTCCGCGTGGGTTCAAAAGGTGGGTGGATTCATGCAGACACTGGGCCAGAACGCGAGTGGCGCGGTTAAATCTGCCAAAAGCGTGTTTAAATAAGACCTCACATAACACACAAAAAAAGCGAGGGCGTGTTTGGCGGTGTGGCGGCGTTTGCAAAGTCGGTTAAACAATGCGGGCAATGTGGCCCTGTTGGCGCTGTGTCCATTGGTGTTTGTTGCTTGCGGCAAGGCGCCCAACAACCCCTATGTTGAAGACGGCAAAAACGCTGGCCAAAGCACACTTTACACAGCGTTTACGGCGCGGCCCAAGCACCTCGACCCCGCACAGTCTTACACCTCGGACGAGGCGGAGTTTACGTATCAAATCTACGAGCCCCTGTTCCAGTACCATTACCTGAAGCGGCCTTACCAACTCGAGCCGCTTGCCGCAGAGGCCTTGCCCAGCCCCGTGTATCTGGATGCCCAGGGCAAGGCACTGCCCGATGATGCACCCAACGGCGACGTGCACACCAGCGTATACACCATTCGCATCAAGCCCGGCATTCTGTATCAGCCACACCCCGCATTTGCCAAAAACGAGCGCGGCGAGTTTCGTTACCATGCGCTTGGCGAGGCGGCTCGGGCGTATTTTTCTCCACTCGATTTTGAACACCAGGGCACCCGTGAGCTCACTGCCCACGATTATGTTTACGAGATCAAGCGCCTGGCCAGCCCGCGCATCGTGTCGCCCATACTTGGCCACATGGGTGAGTACGTGCAGGGCTTGGGCGAATTGTCCAAAACCTTGCAGGCCCACGATGAGGCGCTGAAGAAAAAAATCCAGCAAACAACTGGCACTGCATTTGCTCCCGCAACCAAAGATTTGCCCTGGCTTGATTTGCGCAATTTCAATTTGCCCGGCGCCCGTGCACTGGATGACCACACGCTTGAAATCCGCGTCAATGGCAAATACCCTCAATTTGTGTATTGGCTGGCGATGCCGTTTTTTGCGCCCATTCCCTGGGAGGCCGATCTGTTTTACAGCCAAAAAGGCTTTGTTGAAAACAACCTTGTGCTTGACTGGTGGCCGGTGGGCACAGGCCCCTACATGCTCACCGAGAACGACCCCAACGCACGCATGGTGCTCACCCGCAATCCCAATTTTCGCGGTGAACCCTACCCTGGCGAAGGTGCGCCGGGCGACGCAGAAGCGGGGCTGTTGGCAGATGCGGGCAAAACCATGCCATTCATTGATCGTGTTGTGTTTACACGCGAGAAAGAAAGCATTCCCTACTGGAACAAGTTTTTGCAGGGCTACTACGACAGCTCCGGTGTGAGTGCAGACACTTTTGATCAAGTGATTCGCGCCACTGCAGATGGAGACACTGCGCTTACACCAGAAATGCTAAGCAAGGGCATTCGGCTTGAAACCTCTTTGGCCACGAGCATGTTTTATCTGGGCTTTAACTGGCTGGATCCTGTGGTGGGGCCTGGCAAAACCGCGGAGGATGCGCACCGAGCACGCCTTTTGCGGCAGGCGATTGCGATTGCCATGGATTGGGAAGAGTTTTCTCAAATCTTCACCAACGGCCGAGCCGTGCCAGCCCATGGGCCAGTGCCGCCTGGTCTGTTTGGCCACGAGGCAGGTGAGTCGGGGTACAACACCCAGGTCTACAACACAGTGGATGGCAAACCCGTGCGCAGGCCCATCGAAGATGCTTTGGCACTCCTCAAGCAGGCAGGCTATGAAAATGGTATCGATCCCAAAACCGGGCAGCCGCTCACCTTGGCGCTAGACACCACCGGGGGTGGCCCAGGGGACAAAGCCCGCTTTGACTGGTATCGCAAGCAGTTCGCCAAGTTGAACATTCAACTGGAAATACGCCCCACTGACTGGAACCGGTTCCAGGAAAAGATCCGCAAGGGCAGTGCTCAACTTTTCTTCCTGGGCTGGAATGCCGATTATCCAGACCCCGAAAACTTTTTGTTTTTGCTCTACGGCCCCAATGCACGCGCCAAGACCGCGGGTGAAAATGCGTCCAATTATGCAAACGCAGAATACGATGCCTTGTTTGAGCGCATGAAAACCATGCCCAACACCGAGGAGCGGGCGGCCATCATTGCACAGATGACCGACCTGGTTCAGCAGGATGTGCCCTGGCTGTTTGCCTTTGTGCCACAGCAGTATGGGCTGATCCATGAATGGTTGGGCAATGTGAAGCCCAACGACCTGGCCCGCAACAGCATGAAGTACAAAACCATCGACACGGCCAAACGCGATGCCGCCCGACAGGCGTGGAATGAGCCGCAGTGGTGGCCCATCCCGGCGTTGTTGTTGGGTCTGATTGCCTTCGTGTGGCCCGCTTGGGCAGCATGGAAGCGGCGCGAGAAAGCGGTGGGCATTCGTGAAGACCTCGCCGGCATCACGGGGGGCAAGGGCTGATGGGCAATTATTTGTTCAGACGTGTGCTGTATGGTTTGCTGGTGCTGATGGGCGTAAACCTCATCACCTTTGTGCTGTTTTTTCAGGTGAACAGCCCCGATGACATGGCGCGTCTGGCCTTGGGTGGCAAACGGGTTTCCCAAGAGGCGGTTGAGCAGTGGAAACGGGAGAAAGGGTACAACTTGCCCTTGCTTTACAACAGCGAGGCCGATGGCGCGGGCAAGCTGAGCCAGACGATTTTTTTCCAGAAGAGCATGCCGATGTTTGTGGGCGAGTTCGGCAGTTCGGACGATGGCCGCAACATCGCCCGAGAAATTGTGAATCGCGCAGGCCCCAGTCTTGCCTTGGCGGTGCCGGTGTTTGTGTTGGGGCTGTTCCTGAACATCGTGTTGTCGCTGTTGCTGACATTTTTCAGGGGCACGTACCTTGACCTGACCGGCGTGGTGCTGTGCGTGTTGGCCATGTCCATTTCAGGTTTGTTTTACATCATTGGCGGGCAGTATCTTTTTTCCAAAACCTTGGCCCTGGTGCCCATCTCTGGTTACGAAGGCGGCACAGACGCGTGGCGGTTTCTGGTGTTGCCCGTGTTGATTGGTGTGGTGAGTGGTCTGGGCGGCGGTACGCGTTGGTATCGCACGATTTTTCTCGAAGAGATCAACAAGGATTATGTGCGAACGGCTCGCGCCAAGGGCTTGTCAGAGGTGCAGGTGCTGGGCCGGCACGTTCTGCGCAACGGTCTTATTCCCATCTTGACCGGCTCTGTCACGGTGATTCCGCTTCTGTTCATGGGTTCGCTCATTTCCGAGTCTTTCTTTGGCATTCCCGGTTTGGGTAGCTACACCATCGAGGCCATTCAATCGCAAGATTTCGGCATTGTCCGGGCCATGGTGTTTATTGGATCAGCGCTTTATCTGGTGGGCCTGGTGCTCACTGACATTGCATACACACTGGCGGACCCTCGGGTTCGCTTGGCCTGAGGAGCACGCATGACGCCGACCCTGCTCCTCACAGACATTCTCATTTGGGCCCTCGTGTTGGCTGTTCTGGTGTATGTCAAGAATGTGCTTGGCAGCCCTTTGCAACGCGCTTCATGGGGTTTGGTGTTTCAATCCAGAATTGCAAGCGCAAGCGCGGTGGTGCTTCTGCTGGCGGTGTTGATCACTTTGCTGGACAGCATTCATCTGCGCTTGAATGCAGAGAACCAGAGCAAGTACAACACGCCCATCATCTCGGTGCTGGATGTGGCCCTCGGCCCTTTGGCCTTTCAGCGTGAGAAATCCTATTCTGCGCCGCTGGCCATCCATGGCTTGAACAAAGAGACCATGGATGTGAATGGCAAACCCGTTCGCGATTACCCGCGCTTGCAACACGGAGGTGCCCACTTGGCCAGCAAGGCTGAGCGGGGCGCAGACCTGGCGAAGCGGGCATACCAAGGTGCATTGGGCGGTCTGGTTTTGTGGGGAATATTTCTTCTTGGCTTGTGGTCTGCACGTCGCGCCATGGCTGGCGAGGCAAGTGCCGATTCAGTGGGCGCATTCCGCGGCAGCGGAGCTTACCTGGCCGTGGTGTGGACGTTGTTTGTGCTTTGTTTGGCAGGCGGCGTTATTGCCAAGTGGGCGCAGGCTTACCACGTGTTGGGCACCGACAAGGTGGGCGTGGATGTGCTGTACATTGCACTCAAGGGCTTGCGCACTGCGATGCTGATTGGCTTGCTAACCACCCTGCTGACCCTGCCTCTTGGTGTGGGTTTGGGCCTGGCGGCCGGTTACTTCCGGGGTTGGGTCGACGATGTGATCCAGTACGTTTACACCACACTCAATGCCATTCCATCGGTGTTGCTGATTGCCGCCACGGTGCTCATGCTGCAAGTGGCGCTGGAAGCCAATCCCCAAATGTTTGAGTCTTCCATCGAGAAGGCGGATCTGCGCCTCTTTTTCCTGTGCGCCATATTGGGCCTGACCAGTTGGACCGGGCTTGCGCGCCTGTTGCGCGGTGAAGTACTCAAGATGCGCGAGCAAGATTATGTGCTTGCAGCGCGGGCCAGTGGCGTGTCCAGTTTCCGGATTTTGTTTTCACATTTGCTGCCCAACCTGATGCACCTCATCCTGATTGCCATGGTGATGGACTTTTCCGGCTTGGTGTTGGCCGAGGCGGTGTTGAGTTATGTGGGGGTGGGGGTGGACCCCAGCACCTTCAGCTATGGCACCATGATCAACGCGGCGCGACTGGAGTTGAGCCGCGAACCCATGGTGTGGTGGAGTCTGGTGGCCGCCTTTGTATTCATGTTGCTGCTGGTGTTGTCGGCCAATCTGTTTGCCGATGCCGTCCGGGATGCGTTTGATCCCCGCGCCCGTCAGCTCAAACAATCCTTGGTGCGGGTGTAAGCATGACCTTGCTTGATGTGAATGGACTGAGTACACGCTTGGCCAGTGAGGCAGGTTGGGTGCATGCGCTGGACGACCTGTCGCTGGCCATAGGCAAGGGCCAAACCTTCGCCTTGGTGGGGGAGTCGGGTTGTGGAAAATCCATGACCGCCCTGAGTATTGCTCGCCTGTTGCCCGACAGTGGCGCTGTTGTGGCCGGCGCTGTTGAGCTCGCATCTTCAGCCAAGGGCGACAGCAAAGCGTGTGACGTGTTGCGCATCAGCGAGTCGGCCATGCGGCGTTTGCGTGGCAAGCGAATTGGCATGATCTTTCAGGAGCCTGGCACCAGCCTGAACCCAGTGATGACAGTTGGCGACCAGCTCACCGAGGCCATGGTGCTTCATCTGGGAATGAGCGCACAGCAGGCCAGTGTTCAGGCTGTGCAATGGCTGGAGCGTGTGGGCATTCCGGAGCCCAAAGCCCGCATGGCCCAGTACCCGTTTGAAATGTCAGGCGGCCAAAAGCAGCGGGTCATGATCGCCATGGCCCTGTGTATTCAACCCGATCTCCTGATTGCGGACGAGCCAACCACTGCGCTTGACGTGTCTATTCAAGCCCAGGTGCTGGCTTTGCTCAAAGACTTGCAGCGCGAGCAGGGCATGGCCATGTTGTTGATCACGCACGATTTGGCGATTGTGAAGCAAATGGCCGACACAGTGGGTTTGATGTATGCGGGCCAATTGGTAGAAAAGGCCAGCGTTCAGGACTTTTTTACACACCCGCGCCACCCTTACGCCCATGCGCTCATTAAAAGCCTGCCAAGCCAGGCTCAACGCGGCCAGGCACTGTATGCCCTGGAGGGAAAAGTGCCCTCCCTGGTCAACCCAACAAACGCTTGCAGGTTTGCCGCCCGGTGCATACATGCGCAAGCCCGCTGCACTGACGAATCGCCTCAACTGGCAGATGTTCAGGGATCACACGCTGTGCGTTGTTTTTTTCACGACCGGTTGACCGGGGAGACGATGCAAGAACCGTCGCCAGCACAGTCTGATTATGTGGCCCGCACCCATGGGCCCGTGTTGCAGACGGTGTCGCTGTCGGTGGCATATCCCGAAAAAGCCGGTTTGTTGCGCAAAAAGTTCAAGCCTGTGTTGAAGCATCTGGATGTGAGTTTGTTGCCGGGGCGAACGGTGGCGCTGGTGGGGGAGTCTGGCTCTGGCAAGACCACTGCTGCGCGCGCGCTTTTGGGTTTGATCGGGGATGCAGCACGTGTAGATGGGGATGTGCTGCTAGAAGGGCGCCCTTTGCGCCAGTGGCCTGAGCGTGGTGCTCATGGGTGGCGTGCACGGGTTCAGTTTGTATTCCAGGATCCTTTTGCATCGCTCAACCCGCGTCACCGCGTTGCCGAGATTCTGGAAGAACCCTTGCTTAACCTGCGCCCAGACATGGATGCCCAAGCGCGAGCTGATCGGGTCTGTGCCGTGATTGATCAAGTGGGCATGCCACTTGGATCGCTGAGTCGTTTCCCGCATGAGTTTTCTGGTGGTCAACGGCAGCGGATTGCGATTGCAAGGGCTTTGGTGTCAGAGCCACGCATTCTTGTTTGTGACGAACCCACCTCGGCGCTGGATGTCTCGGTGCAGGCACAAATTCTGAATTTGCTTCGCCGTTTGCAACAGGAAACCGGTGTGGCGATGCTGTTTATTACACACAACT
>DASUEC010000305.1:0-6897 GCA_036275255.1 Limnobacter sp.
AGCGGAGCAAACCGCGTCTTTTTTGGAGCTTGCCAAGCCAATTCTAGATCACCGTGATTGGCTTGCTGTTCAAAAAGACTTTGTGCCCAATCCGCAATCGCCGGCTTCGCAGTTGCCATGGTTGGCCCGCCTAATCTATGCGGCGCGAGTGGATTTGCGCCAAAAAATGGACATTGCCACGCCGCAGGGGTTTTGGTTGTTCTGTGCATGGCTTGTGCGATCTGCGGTAAACGCCAACAAAGCGCTTTGTATCGATTTGGAATTTTTAAACTTTTGTGCCCAAACCAAGTGGCCTTCCACAGGTTTGAATTTGGTGGAAGCCGTCATTTATCAGGCATCGCCAAAGTTTGCCAGCGACTTCCCGTTGCCTACAGGTGAAAGCGATTTTCTCAAATGGTTAAGCATTAACCGAGGTCAGCCTTTGCTGGCAGGTTATAACCAATTGCTGGATGCAATCGATCAACGCCATGCATGTGGCCAGCCTTTTCGGCAACTGTGGCCAAGCAACGCAACCCAGGCGCAGCGCTTGCCAACAGGTTTCAATGTGATTGGTTATGTGCAAACGCAGTCTGGCATTGGTGAAGATGCGCGCACCACTTTTGATGCATTGCGTGCGCAGGGCCATGCCTGTGCGCTTATCGATTTTAAGCCGGGAGACCCTTTACCTCAGAATGTACACAGCCATGATCAGCATTTGACACCTGTGGGGCCTTACGCCAGCAATGTGATTTGTTTGCCAGCCACAGAGCTGGTGCGCTACGCGGTAACGGGGGGTTTAAGCCAGATGGCAGGCCGTTACAACATTGGTTATTGGCCTTGGGAGCTGAATGGCTGGCCCAAGCCGTGGCAGCTCATCGACACGTTGGTGGACGAAGTGTGGGTGGCCAGCAGGTTTATACAATCATCTATTTCTCCCTCGGTGAGCAAGCCTGTCCGCGTGGTGCCCTTGCATGTGGAGCTTGGCCCGGTTAGCCCACTCACACGTGCAGACTTTGGTTTGCCTGAGTCTGCCAAGCTGTTTTGTTTTGCATTCGACCTTAATTCTTCGATTCATCGAAAAAATCCGCACGATTGCCTGCGCATTTTTTTGGAGTCCTTTCCTCGTGAGCAAGGCTGGACCAAATCAGATGTCGGCTTGGTGATTAAAACCCACAAGCCTGCCGCACCGTCGGAGGAGTGGGACCGCTTAAAAACATTGGCTGCTGCAGACGATCGAATCCATATTTTTGAGCAAAGCTTTTTTAAGCCCGATTTGTTGGCGCTTTATAACGTGTGTGATTGTTTTTTGTCATTGCATCGCGCCGAGGGTTATGGACGCAGCATTGCAGAGGCAATTCTGCTGGGGTTGGAGGTGGTCACCACCGGTTATTCAGGTAATCTGGATTTTTGCCACCCACCACAATGCACTTTGGTCGATTGCGAGCTTGTGCCTGTGCAAGCCAATCAATACCCAGACGGTGAGGGTTTGCAGTGGGCAGGCAATTTAAAGTTGCCAAAGCTTGATGCTGTCAGACGCCGCTTTGTCAAAGAAACTACTCATAAACCGCAAGCAGGTTAACCAGCGCACCCAAATCCAGCAATTCTGTTTTGCGATACACGCAGGCCTGCTTGCCTTTTTTCAAAACATTCATCAACCGCTGCAAGCTGTGTGCCACGGAGTTTTCCGGCGGGTCAAACCACACAAACACGCTGTTCAGAGGCGCTTGGATTAACGCGACCAGCAAGGGGCGTGTGGATTGGGCACCAGAGAAACACATGACCTTGGGTTGTATGTGCCCATGCAGCGTGCTCCATGGCATGACCGCAACCTGTTTGTTGGTTTTATTGGTCGACTGCAATTGTGCTTGGTGTGGCGCCAGAATCGGTATTGCTTCGACTCGGCGTGGAAAGTTGCCCGCGTATAACTCAGAGAAGCGTATACCAATCGCAAGCGCCTCACGATCATCCGAAATTTGCGTGTAGGTTCGGCATCTTTTTGTGGCGGCCCATTGCGCGAGCTTGTACCCATAAAATTCCAGCACATCGGTGTTTTGCCATTCGGTGTTTGGTGGCAGCGCATGGCGCAATGCTTCCAGGGTGTCTTCAACTTGAGGCATTGTGGCCTGGCAAACAGCCGGAACGCTCACGGCGCTTGTTTCTAGCTTCAGTTTCAAATGCTCGTCGGCCACAAATACCTGGCTTAGTCTTCCCTGGAATTGGGAGGCAATCTCGTCGTGAACATCTTGCTCATTCAGTGGGGGGTGAAATCTTTCGTGGGCTTGAATTTTCTCAAGAATCTCGACGCTCAGTGAATACGCTTCGGGCAAAGAGGCATCAATCAAATTTTCTCGCCAACCTTGCTTTTTGTAGGTTTCCGCATCCATGTGTGCCCCCACCTTGCCCACATATGCTGCAAACGAATGCGATGTGCTCAGCCTGACGTAGCCCAGGTTTGCGCTGGCGCGTGCCTTGGCTGCATCTTGGGAAGGCACTTTGGTTGGCAATCCATGTTGAAGGTTAGAGAGCAACACTTCAATGCTTGGGCGTTGCCGGTAATCAAACTGATGAACAAAGGCTCTGTAGTGTGCCAGTTCTTTGTAAATGGCTTGCCACGCATGTTGATTGAGCAAAAATCCCCAGTGATGATGCATTGGCATCACGGCTGTGGCAGCAGCTGTGTTTTCAGTCTCGCGCAGGGTGCCGTAAGCAGCATAATAAGACACCTTATTGACAGGCAATGATTTGCGCAAAATGCACAGGGCTTCCAGGTATTGGGGGGCCAGTCGCATGTCGTCTTCAAAAAACGCGGCAGCTGGTGCATTCAGCGCTTCAAAGGCGTGAAGTTCAGCCCGCTCGAATTGCCTTGAAATACCCCTGTTTATGCCATCATGAAAAACATCGCCATCTGGGAAAAACTTTTTGAACAGCGCGAGGCATTCTTCTTGAAGATCGGTTTTGCAGTGCCTTAGGCCGCTGATCTCGTTAACCGCACCATCTTGAAAAAGTGCAATTTGCCCGATTTGCATGGTTTGCTTGGACAGGTCTTCCAGAACCAGCGCGAGCAATTCGGGCCGGTTAAAAGACAGCACGCAAACAGGAAACGGGAACTGGGGTTTGGCAATCACGAATAAAGAATGAAATAGTTGTTTGGTATGAAGCCCCTCGGTTGCAGTGTAGTACAAACTCAAGTGAGTTGTCTTTAAGCCATGAGGCCGGTGGGTTTACAATATCGGGGTGGTGTTTCACTTGATGGCTTTTTTTTGGATGGCTCCATGAGCAAAAAGGTGTTGGTGGTGGGTGGTGCGGGCTACATCGGCTCACACATGGTCAAGTTGCTGCTGGGCAAGCAGTGCAGCGTGGTCACCCTGGACAATTTGAGTTCTGGCCACCGCGATGCTGTGCTGGGCGGGCAATTTGTGCATGGGGATATTGCCGATACGGCATTGTTGGGTCGACTGTTTGCTGAGCACCGGTTTGATGCCGTGATGCATTTTGCCTCTTACATTCAAGTGGGCGAATCGGTGCTTAAGCCTGCCATGTATTACCAAAACAATGTGGCCAATACGCTTAACCTGTTGCAGGCCATGGCGGTTCACAAGGTGCCGCATTTTGTATTTTCTTCAACAGCGGCAACCTTTGGTGAGCCACAGGCAATCCCCATGGATGAGCGCCATCCACAAGTGCCGATCAATCCCTACGGCAAAACCAAATGGATGATCGAACAGGCCTTGCCCGATTTTGAAAAGGCGTATGGCTTAACGTCGGTGTGCTTGAGGTATTTCAATGCGGCGGGTGCGCATCCCGAGGGTTTGCTGGGTGAGCGCCACGACCCGGAAACACACCTCATTCCCCTTGTGCTGCAAGCGGCCTCGGGCAAGCGTGAGCACATCTCGGTGTTTGGCACAGACTACCCAACACCCGATGGCACGTGCATTCGCGATTACATCCATGTGATGGATTTGTGCGAAGCCCACTGGTTGGCGCTTGAGCATTTGTGGAAGGGCCTGCCAAGCCAAAACTTCAACTTGGGCAATGGCACTGGTTTTAGCGTTCAAGAAGTTATAAACACAGCCCGTGCCGTAACGGGCCTGCCCATTGAGGTGAAGTACGCGCCCCGCCGGGCAGGTGACCCAGCCAGCCTGGTGGCCGATTCCACACAGGCCCGCAGTGTGCTCGGGTGGCGGCCACAGTATGCAAATTTGAGCACCATCGTGGAGCACGCATGGCGGTGGGAGTGTGCTCAATCAAAATAGCGCAGCAAACCCGGGAAGATATTTGGCATGGAAAAACTTGAAGTGTTGCAGCACACCCGGTGGGGCGATGTGTTTTACCATTCGCCAATCCGCTTGGCTGGCAAACCCCACCGTGGAGGTGTGCCTTTGCTGTTCCCCCAGTTTGCCAGCGCAGGGCCCTTGCGCAAGCATGGGTTTGCCCGCGACACTGCCTTTGAGGTGGTTCACCAGCGTGTGGAAGGCAACTGTGTAGACGCGTTGTACACCCTCCAGGTGCAACCCCAAGACTGGCCAGGTTGGCCCCATGCAGCAAAGCTTGCATGGCACATTGCAGCCAATGCGCAGTTGCTCACCTTGAGTTTTGCGGTGAGCAACACTGGGGGCGATGCGTTTGAATGGACTGGGGGTTTGCACCCGTATTTCCGGGTGGCCAACCTGGCGCAGGTGTGCATCCATGGCCTGGGCAACTTGCCCATGCGCGACAAATTCACAGGCGATGGTGTTGAACCATGCGAACCGCTGAATGCCTGGCGTGGGCAAGAGTTTGAGCGCCATTACCTGGCGCCTGCCAACATTCAGATTGTGGATGCCCAAGCGGGCACAAGCTTTGCGCTGAGTGCAACGGGGTTTGATGAGTGGATGGTGTGGAACCCGGGCCAGGCATTGGCAAACACGCTGCCAGACCTTCCGCCCGGTGATTGGTCCCGCTTTGTGTGTGTGGAGCCCATTGCGTGCGAACGCCCCGTGCGCCTGCAGGTTGGGGAGCAATTCACGGGTGCACTGCACGTGCGAGTGTCAGGGGTTTAGCAAATCCACATAGGGCCCAAAGTCGGCTGTGTGCCCA
Organism: Limnobacter sp.; assembly: GCA_036275255.1. Lineage (GTDB taxonomy): Bacteria > Pseudomonadota > Gammaproteobacteria > Burkholderiales > Burkholderiaceae_B > Limnobacter. The sequence continues at coordinate 5,056 of DASUEC010000305.1, forward strand.
ATGGCGCTGAAGTGGTCTTGGCAAAGCCAGTAGCGCGGCGGGTTGTACAGGGCTTGCACGTTGCCTGCATCATCAAACAGATCGCCCGCCAGGTCGCTGCGCACAAAAAACGCATTGATGCCCACCACATTGCTGCCCACCAGTGTGTACCCCCGTGTGTTGGCCGCCTCACTCAGTGCCAGCAGGCTGCTGCCCATGTAGTCGGTTCCACGCCAGCCATTGTTGGGGTTGTATTGGGGGCGTTTGTTGAGTTGTGCTGGGAATTTGCTGTTGTATTCAATACAAACCACCTTGGGCCGTGCAGCCATGGCTTCCAGCAAATAAATGTCCATGCCGTCCACATCAATCGATAAAAAGTCCAGGCCGTTTTGCGGCACACCGAGTTGCTCAAACAGCGGGTTGATGTTTTCTGCGGTTACAAACCCGGTGTGCAACTGCAATCGGCCGTTGTCCAGCAGGCTTTTAAAGCGGCTCTCGATGGCATGTTTCTGCCTGGGGTTGCCGTCGATCCACAGCCCGCGCCAGCCCTTGTGCAGCAGGTAGAGGGTGTTGCATTCGAGGCCGTTTTCTACGCCAATTTCTACAAAGCACCCGCCGGCAATGCCCAGGCGGCCAAAGATTTCTTCCAGCATGCCGTCTTCGTCATTCTGGCTGTACACCTTGAAGCCAAAGTGCTCAAGCCGCCTGGGTTGATCTGCCAGTGAACGTCGAATATCGTCAATCTCCCGCCGGGCAGCATAACCGGCCACGCGCCTTGTTTGGTTCAGTTGCATTTGCAGCAGTTGCTCAAATCGCTTGGCATCCATGTGGCCACCCCCTTGTTCAATCGTTACCGATTGTAACGTCAGAAAACCGGTGGTTTATGGTTCAGCGATTCAGGCTCAATTGGCGGAAGTTTGCGCATGCGGCACCGTAGGCCCGCAGTGCATCGCTGCGGATCTGGTTTTCCATGCGTGCAATGAGGTGTTGGCGCTCTTCATCTGGCGTGTTGATGCAATAAATATTGGCCACTGCCTCCAGGGTTTGGCCAATGGGCAGCTTGTCGGTTTGTATGTAGCTTGGGCAATCGGCCACATCCAGCGCGGTAACAAATGGAAAGGTGAAATAGGTTTTGAGCAAGCCTGCGTGGCTCAGGTTACGAAAAAAAATGTCGATGGGCACATCGATGTGTTGTGTGCTTTTAAAGAGGGCAATGAATTTGCTCGCCGACTTTGGGTTGAGCAGGTAACAGGATGCACCAGAAAAGGTGAAGTCTTGCCCCCTTTGAAACGAGGTGAGGCGCTGTGGGTGCAGGTGCTCAAACACCTCCACCAAACTGGCCAGTTCGCGGGAGTTGCCAATGGCCACACAGGTAAAAATAATGTCCCAATCCACATGGCGCATGTGCTCCAGCGTTTGGTACACCAGCCGGGCTGTGTGCTCGCCAAATTTGCAGTCGTCTTCGCAAATCATGTGGTGTTTGTCTGCGTTGTTGGCCTGCATTGCATTCAGTATGGCGTAGCGGTGGCTTTGCAGGCAGGCCATTTCGGCGTCTGTGATCGTGGCATACATGCCGGGGCCTTGAATGGCCGATTTGTCGATGGCTGGAATTCTCAGCAGATCAAACCCGCGGCCCTGCAGGTGCGCCATGAAACTGGATTCAAAGCGTTTGCGCCGGCCTGTGGCGTGGTTGAGGTTGATATAACTGCACTGGATGGGAAGCATAAACATTAAACCAACTGCGATGGTTTAATTTTAGTCATGCACAAAGTATGCACAAGTCGCATTCTTTTGATGTAATTTTACATTTGGGTGCCAATATTTACCCTGTTAATGATTAAATTTGATCCATTGCTACTAAAG
>DASUEC010000306.1:0-3308 GCA_036275255.1 Limnobacter sp.
ATAACCCTTGAAGCATGGCTTAAACCGAGCGTCTGCAGAGATGTTCGGTTTTTTTTTCGCCAAGGCTGGGGCGTCGGGTTATGATGCGTTGCATGTTCCTGCTAAAACTTTACACACCATGAAGTTTTCACTCAAACGACCCGTTGCCCTCCATGCCCTTGTGTTGCACCCCGGCGTGTTGCGGGCCTTGCAGGCCCTGTTGTGGGCTTTGGCCGTTGCATTGCTCGTGTGGGTGCTGATTGGCCTGTTTGCGCCGTCTCCCACCTTGGCGCCCGCCATGCCCTCGCAGGCCACCGCCAGTTTTCAGGTTGATCAATCCCCTGAAGCCCGCTTGCTGGGTGTAGAAACCACCGGCGGCCTCACGCCCCCCGCGGTGAACCTCTTGGGCGTGTTTGCCGGTGAGTCGGGGCAGGGCGCGGCGGTCATGTCCATCGATGGTCAACCCGCCCAATCCAGGCGGGTCGGCGACGAGGTTGCCAATGGCTGGATGCTTGAAGAAGTCGGGCCCACCTTTGCGGTTCTTCGCCGCAGTGGCCAGCGCCATCAGGTGGACCTGCCCAAATTGCAGGCAGATCCAAATCTCTTGCAGCGCGTACCCGGTTAACCTTGCACCGCCGATTTGCCTGAGCCGATCAGTGTTTGCGTCAGGCTTTTTCCATCGGCATCTTGAATCTGGATTTTTGCCGGCTTCCAGCCCAGGTCCTTGGCGTACCAGATTCGTACAACTTCGTCTTTGTCATCTTCGGGGCGCGATTCAAACAGCCAGACCGTCAGGCTTCGTTCGCCTTGCCCCAGGTCCACTGTCATCGTCTCAGCCGATTTGAAGGTCCAGGTCTCTGTGCCCACACGGCCAGTGCTCATCACGCGCATGGGGACCACATCGCCTGGCTGGAAGTCGGCCTTGCATTGCAAACGCGCAGACAACTGGTAAATCATGCTCAGCCTGTCCTGAAGGCCAGCCTCAAAAACTGCGGTTTCGCCATTCTTCCTGAACAGCACCTGCTTGGTTTTTACGTCAATCGTGGCCTCAGCAAGAGGTTTTTTGCCTCGCTGCTCTGCGTAATACAGCGGGGCAAAGCCATGCCTGCTGTCCAGCAGCCCTTCGCTTTTCTGGGTGAGTTGGCCTGAGTAAACCAAGGCCAGCAAGCCTTTGGCCTGAGAGACGGATTCGAGCTTGTAGTGGTTGCCTGCCACCCGCAATTTGTGATGGCTCACTGCCAATTGGCCAGGGATCTGGTTGTGGGTAAGAGAAAACTGCAGGTCGACATCGGTGATGTGTTTGGCCAAGCCTGGGCAGCTCAGGTTGCTGGCGCCGGCAAGCGCCGGAATCAGCAACATCCATGGCAGCAGGAGTGTTTGCAATGTTTTATTCACGTTCATCTGTCTACAATTCCTTCCAAATAACCCTCTGCAGTGTTGTATATGCTCAGGCACTCACGCCGGGCTGGCCTGCTGGCCGGTGCGGCCGACACATGCACCCAGCGCCCGTACTCGAGGATCAATTGATCAAACTCACAGGCCGAGCCTGCGATGGCCAGCGCAAGGGTGTGTGCAGTGCCCAAGGCCGGGCAAATCACATCGGCTGCCAGGCCAAGGCAATGTTGGGATTGCGGCACACCGCCCACCTGGGCATTTAATTGCGCCGACCGAAACCCACTGTTTACCTTTAACGCACCAGCAGGCAAGCCGAGGGACTCCCGAATGCTGCCCAGCAAATTTGACAGCCGTTGCAGATTGTCCAGCAGATCCTCCGGGCAATGGTTGTCCAGCCCACATCGCAGTGCGGTGTCTGAATGACAAAGGGTCTTCTGGCAAAATTCAGGGTGAAACATCAACTCTTGGCGCATTGTTGTGCACATACCATTTTTAAATCGGCCCAAAGCGGATCTGGCCCACCGTGTCTATCTGCTTGATCTGGACAACACCCTTCACCTGGCCGCTGACCACATTTTGCCCGAGATTAACCGCCAAATGACGCAGTACCTGGTGACCCACCTGCAATTGCCCGAGCAACAGGCCAGTGCATTGCGCACGCGCTATTGGCTGCGCTACGGGGCCACCCTGTTGGGCATGATGCGGCATCATGGCACCAATCCGCACCATTTTTTGGCCCAAACCCACCGGTTTGACGGACTGGGCAAGCTCAGCTGTCGCCACCCCAGCGTGCCGCTGCGTTTGTCCCGTTTGCCTGGCTTGCGCATCCTGCTCACCAATGCGCCCCGCGCCTATGCCCTGGAGGTTTGCAAGGCGCAGGGGCTGTACCGCCATTTGCATGCCATTGTCGCCATTGAAGACATGGTGATCCACCGCCAATGGCGGCCAAAGCCGGCCAACATCCTTTGGCCCAAGCTGAAAAGAACATTCCGGCACAAGCGGCCCATGTTGGTCGACGACACCCACGGGCATTTGAAGCAAGCGGCACTGCATGGTTATCAAACCGTGTGGATCACCCCGCCGGGCATTCGCTTCGGGCCACGCACCACTCGTGGCCCGGTGCGCCACCGCATTCGCCACTTTGAGGCGGTCAAGGCGATTCGCTGAGGGCGTGGGGCGTGCCTACCTGCCGCAGACTGGGCAGGCGGGGTCTTTGCGGATTTTCATTTTTGTAAACTCGCAACTGCGCGCATCGTAAATTTGAAGTGTGCTGTACATGGGCCGCCCAAACCCGGCAAGAATTTTAAGGGCCTCGCTCGCTTGCAGTGTGCCAATCACCCCTGTGAGCGGCGCAAACACACCCATGGTGGCGCAGCGAACCTCGCTCACATCCTCGCCTTCCGGAAACAGGCAGTGGTAACACGGTGCTTCCGGATTGTTCAATTCAAACACCGCCAACTGCCCGTCCAGCCGGATGGCTGCGCCAGAAACCAGGGGCTTGCGATGCTTCACGCAAGCCCGGTTCACTGCATGGCGGGTTTTGAAGTTGTCGCAACAGTCCAGCACCACATCCACTTCTGCCACCAAGGTGTCCAAGGCCTCGCCTTCCAGCTGCTGCGCAACAGGGATCACGGTGCAGCAAGGGTTCAATTGTTCCAGTTGATTGCGAGCCGAATCCACTTTGGGCTGGTTGACCCGTGCGGTGGTGTGCAGCACCTGGCGTTGCAGATTGGTCAGGTCGACGGTGTCGTGGTCGGCAAGGTACAGGGTGCCTACCCCAGCGCTGGCCATGTAGAGTGCGCTGGGGCAACCCAGGCCTCCAGCGCCCACCACCAGCACCTTGGCGCTGACAATGCGGCTTTGGCCTTCTATGCCAATCTCGTCGAGCAGAATATGACGGGAGTACCGCAGCAACTCCTCATCATTGAGGTCAC
>DASUEC010000307.1:0-3181 GCA_036275255.1 Limnobacter sp.
GGGGGGTGTTTGCCTCAACGACACCCTGTTCCACATTGCGCAGGAAAATCTTCCCTTTGGTGGTGTGGGCGATTCGGGGATGGGTCACTACCATGGCAAGTTCGGCTTTGACACCATGTCCAAGCTCAAGCCGATTTTCAAGCAAAGCCGCTTCCATGTGATGGAAACCCTGTCTCCCCCCTATGACAACGGCATGTTTGCGTTCATGACCAAACTGCTTACGCGCAAGGTCTGAACGAACCACAACCATGAATCGACGTCGATTTTTAAAATTTGGGGTGGCCGGTGCCTTGGTGGCGGGTGGCTTGGGGTGGCTTGGCAAGCATTTTGCCAAAGTGCCGGTGTTGCCCGGGCAAGCGGTTGTGCAACCCCAACACCACCCCATGTTACGCGCCTTGGCCGCCGGCTTGCTGGACGGTGCATTGCCGGAAGGCGGGGGCACGGGCGCCTTGGACCGCGCAGTGCAGTCGTTTGTGACCTCCAGCCAGAGCCTCGCGGCCGCAGCCCAATCTGAACTGGGGCAGCTGCTGAACATCCTTGAGAACCCGGTTGGCCGACGGCTGATTGCGGACCTCGGTGAAAGCTGGGAAAACGCCAGTGTCGCCCAGGTTCAAAAGTTTTTGGTCGATTTCAGAGACCACCCTGTTCCAGCGCTGCAACCCGGTTACCACGCCCTGCACGACTTGATGATGGCCAGTTGGTATAGCCAAAACACCGAATGGGACACATTGGGTTACCCTGGCCCCCCCTTCAAACTGGGTTGAACACCCCTTTGCCCACCGCCTTTAAACCACATGACTGAATCCATCATTCAACCTGCTCAAACCCTTGTGCCCGATTCATTTGCCGAGGGCCTCGCTTCGGGCTGGAACGCCTATGAAGCCCACAACAGGGAAATGCCGGACCGCCTCACCGCAGATGTGGTCATCATCGGGACAGGCGCGGGTGGCGGCATCACGGCCGAGATGTGTGCCAAAGCGGGCCTGAAGGTGTTGCTGATTGAAGAGGGCCCACTCAAAACCTCCAAAGATTTCAAGATGCTGGAGTCGGTCGCCTACCCCACGCTTTACCAGGAAGGAGCCGCACGCAAAACCGCTGACAAAGCGATCAATATTTTGCAGGGCCGCGCGGTGGGTGGTTCCACCACGGTGAACTGGACATCCAGCTTCCGCACGCCCGCTGACACCTTGGCTTACTGGCAATCCGAGTTTGGATTGAGCGCCATGACCGAGGCGGACATGGCGCCCTGGTTTGAACAGGCCGAACGTCGATTGAACATTGGCGACTGGCTCGTGCCACCGAACGAAAACAACGACATCCTGCGCCGAGGCGCAGAGGCTCTGGGCATTTCGTGGGGTGCAATCCGACGCAATGTGCGTGACTGCTGGAACCTGGGGTACTGCGGCATGGGCTGCCCCACCAATGCCAAACAAAGCATGCTTGTGTCCACCATACCCACCGCGTTGGCAGCAGGCGCCGAGCTTGTTGCAGGTTTGCGCGCCCATTCATTTGTGTTCAAGCAGGGGAGAATCACCAGCCTGCGTGCGCAAATCATGAACGCAGACGGCATACTGCCTTCGGGCAAACACGTGGAAGTGATCGCGAAACATTATGTGCTTTCCGGCGGCTCCATCAATACCCCGGCGGTGCTGCTGCGTTCAAATGCACCCGACCCGCACAACTTGGTGGGTGAGCGCACTTTCCTGCACCCGGTGGTGATCTCTGCCGCCCAAATGGAACATGAGGTTCGGGCCGATTCCGGTGCGCCTCAAACCATTTACAGCGATCACTACCTGCAAACCGACCCGATCGACGGGCCCATCGGTTTCAAGCTAGAAGCGCCGCCTTTGCACCCGGTGATTTTCAGCTCCACCCTGCCCGGCTTTGCCCACAAGCACGCCGAAGTCATGCGCAATTTCTCCAGAACACACATGCAGCTTGCTTTGCTGCGGGACGGCTTCCGCCCTGACAGCGTTGGGGGTCGGGTCCGCCTGCAAAGCGACGACACCCCCGTGCTGGATTACAAGCTGACTCCCGCGATTTGGGATGCCGCTCGCCGGGCCCTGGTGGCCATGGCAGAGCTTCAGCATGCCGCTGGCGCAAAAACCACCTTGCCCGTGCACGAATTTGCGCAACCCATGGGCAATATTGATGACGCCCTGAAGCAGATCAAGACGCTGGAGATGAAGCCAATGATCATGAAGGTGGTGTCGGCCCATGTCATGGGGGGCGCCCGCATGGGTGGCAACGAAAAACTTGGAGTGGTGGGCCCCAACGGCAGGCACTGGCAAATTGAGAACCTCTCCGTGCATGACGGCTCCCTGTTCCCCACCAGCATCGGCGCCAACCCGCAACTGTCCATTTACGGCCTGGTCAACCGCCTCACCCATGGGCTGGTGAGCGAGCTCACCGGACAGCCGGCAATTGCGCTGGCGTAAGCCCGTGATCCGTCAACTCAACAGGCTGTACTGGCTGGGCTACATCGCCTTTGCATGGCTGCTGTACTGGGTACTTCGGCACTGGTTTGGCCTCAACATTGGTGATGCGCTGGTGGCGAGTTTCAGCCTGCTTTTGGGTCTGCTGTTTGTGGCGCATGTGGGTTTTAATGTGTCGGGCTTTGCCCTGTCCTACAGCGTGCGGCAAATTCCGCAAGTGCGTGATCGAGGTCTGGCCTTTCACGGCACCGAAGGGGAAATCTTTCACCGCCTGGGCCTGTGGCGCTGGGTGAAGGCGGTGCTGGTGGAGAGCATTCATTCACTCAAGCTCATCACCCTGCTGCAACCCTGGGCGCCCAAGCCAGAGGGTGTGCGGCTGGCGGGCAAAGCCTGGCGAAAAAAAAAGCCGCTGCCTGTGTTGCTTGTTCACGGTTACCTCTGCAATGCAGCGGTTTGGCATAGCACAAGGGCTCTGCTTGAACGCGCCGATGTGAGCTCTCACGCCATCACGCTGGAACCTGCAATTGGATCCATTCGAAGCTATGCAGAGGTCATCCACGAGGCCATTGATGAATTGCTGGTCGCCACCGGCGCTCCTCAGGTGAAGATTATTGCGCACAGCATGGGAGGTGTGGCGGTGCGATACCATGCGACGGAATATGGCCATCAGAGGATAGCAGGCATGATCACCTTGGGCAGCCCACACTTTGGCACTGCCCTGTCCACCCTGGGCGTGGGAAAAAATG
>DASUEC010000308.1:0-2167 GCA_036275255.1 Limnobacter sp.
TGGTCCTTCCGGGTGTGGCAAAACCACACTGTTGCGGATCATCGCAGGCCTGGAGCAGGCCGACAGTGGCACCGTGATCCTGGATGGTGATGACACCTCGGGCACCCATGTGCGCGATCGCAACGTGGGCTTCGTGTTTCAGCACTACGCCCTCTTCAAGCACATGACCGTGTTCGACAACGTGGCTTTTGGCATGCGCATGAAGCCGCGCGGCGAGCGCCCCAGCAAGGCAGAAATTGCCGAGAAAGTTCACAGCCTGTTGAAACTCGTGCAACTGGATTGGTTGGCCGATCGCTTTCCCTCCCAGTTGAGCGGCGGGCAGCGCCAGCGGATTGCCCTGGCGCGCGCTTTGGCGGTGGAGCCCAAGGTTTTGTTGCTCGACGAGCCTTTCGGCGCGCTGGATGCCAAGGTGCGCAAAGAATTGCGCCGTTGGCTTCGTCGCCTGCACGATGAGCTTCACATTACTTCCATTTTTGTAACCCATGACCAGGAAGAGGCGCTGGAAGTGGCCGATCGCGTGGTGTTGATGAACCAGGGCAATGTGGAACAAATCGGAACGCCGGAAGAGGTTTATCAGCACCCGGCCACCCCTTTTGTGTACGGCTTTTTGGGGTCGGTCAATCTGTTCAAGGGGCGGCATCTGGACGACGGCATTCAAGTGGGCGACTCCACGCTTGCGCACGCTGGCACAGTGCTCAACCATGCTGACAATCTGGATCAGGGGGCGGATGTGTTGGCTTTTGCCCGACCGCACGACATTGACATTCACCTTGACGCCGATTCGGCACTGGGTGTTCCGGCACGGGTGGCGCGTGTGTTGCGTTTTGGTTTGAATGCTCGCATTGAACTGGATTCGGTGGATTTGCAAGTGCCCCAGCACTTTGAGGTAGAGATGAGTGCAACACAGGCCGCAACACTCAATTTGCAGGAAGGGCAACTGGTGCGTTTATCTGCACGCCATTTGAAGGTGTTCCAGCAAGCCGTGGGCGGTTCGTCCAGCGTGGTGAGTGCGGTATGAATTTTCAGCAGTTGCGCATCATTCGCGAAACCGTTCGGCAAGGTTACAACCTCACCGAAGTGGCCAACAGCCTCTACACCTCACAACCTGGGGTGTCCAAGCACATCCGCGACCTGGAAGAAGAATTGGGCGTCGAGCTGTTCATACGCAAGGGCAAGCGTTTGATGGGTTTGACCGACCCCGGTAAGGAATTGCTGGTGTTGGTGGAGCGGATGTTGCTGGATGCGAAAAACATCAAGAACCTGGCAGAGCAGTACAGCAGCCGTGACGTTGGGCAGCTCACCGTGGTCACCACCCACACCCAGGCCAGGTACTCTTTGCCCACCGTGGTGAACGAGTTCAAGAAAATTTTCCCCAAGGTGCATTTGCGCATGCACCAGGGCAGCCCCAAAGAAATCACTCAGATGCTGCTGGACGGCCAAGCGGACATTGGCATTGCCACCGAGGTGTTGGGCAATGTGGATGAACTGGTGTCGTTTCCTTATTACAAATGGAAGCACCAAGTGGTTGTGCAGCAGGGGCACCCGCTGCTCAAGCTCGCAGAACCCACGCTTCAAGATGTTGCCGAATATCCGATTGTGACGTATCAGGAGGGCTTCACCGGCCGCATCAAGATTGATGAAACCTTCCGCAAGCTGGGGCTCACGCTGGATGTGGCCATTTCTGCCCTGGATGCCGATGTGATCAAAACCTATGTAGAACTGGGCCTGGGGGTGGGCATCATCGCCAGCATGGCCTACAACCCGGTGAAAGACACAGGCCTGGCGCTGTTGAATGTAGAGTCTGATTTGCCCACCAACACCACCAGCATTGCGATTCGAAGAGGGCACTACCTGCGTTCGTTTGCCTACAAATTCATTGAGCTGTGCAACGCCGAATTGACTGAGGCCCGTTTGTTGGCCGCGCTCAACGAGGCCGGTTGAGTTGGCAACACGCTGCACACGCTTGCAGGCCCAGGCCGAGCCTCTTTTGGCCTCAAGCCGTGCGTGGTTATTGGCTGCAAGCCGGGCTTGGTTCTTGGCCTCAAGCCGAGCCGAGGCTTGTTTCTCGCTGAAAACCTGTTTCTCCCTTGGCTCCGCCTGAAGGAGCCTGGGGCCGCCCCTCGAAAAAGATGTCGGGCTCGGCCCCTGCCAGCAACCTGCGGTTGGC
>DASUEC010000309.1:0-7369 GCA_036275255.1 Limnobacter sp.
GTGGTCAGGTCCATCAACACATAGCCTTTGGCACCAATTTCGGGTGCGGGTGGCATCACCGCCGCTTGCGCGACAGGCAGGGAGGCGCTCAAGCCCAAACCCAATACCAGGGTCCAGTGGCCCAGCTTTTGTCGAATTCGGGAAAGTCCAAAGGTAAGCAAGTAAAACTCCTGTTGAAAATTGGCTGTAAAAATGGTGTGTTCCGGTTTAACTCGGGTAATAACGCACAACCATGGCCTTCAGTTGAGGCAGCTTGCCGTGGAAAAAATGTTCCACGCCAGGCATTACGAACACCGGAAGGTCCAGTGGCTTTGCCCAATCCAGCACAGACTGCAAAGGCACGGTGTCATCCACTTCGCCGTGAATAACCAGGGTGTCCTCTGGCACCGGAGCCACTTCAAACCGGCTCGCCGCTGTGCCCACGAGCACCAGCTTGCCCATGGGCAGCTTTCCTGCAAGCTGCTGCGCTGCATGGCTGGTTACAAAAGCCCCAAAAGAGAACCCTGCCATGGCCACGGGTTGGTCCCTCAGGCCAGGTGGCAGCAGGGTGCTGTGCGCTTGCTGCACCAGCCACACCATGTCTTCCACTTCGCCTTTGCCATGATCGTGCAGTCCAGTCGATTGCCCCACGCCCCGGAAGTTGAACCGAACCGTGATGTACCCCAGCTGCAAAAATGCACGCGCCAGCGTTTGAACCACTTTGTTGTCTTTGGTTCCACCAAACAGCGGATGCGGATGTGCGATGACGGCCAAGCCCCGTGCATTCTCTGCCGGCTGGTCGATGGACACCTCCACGGCGCCGTGGGGGCCTTGCCAGAGGGTGTGCTGCGTTTTGGGATTCATGGCAGGCGAAGCCGTTCCACAATCTGGCCACCCACCAGGTGGCTGTCAATGATTTCATCCACGTCAGTGTTGTCCACGTAGGTGTACCAGACGCCTTCCGGGTAAACCACCAAAACCGGCCCTTCGTCACAGCGATCCAGGCATCCCGCCTTGTTCATTCTGATTTTGCCTTGACCGCTGAGTCCAAGTGCCTTGATTCGCTGCTTGGCATATGCGTGCACATCGCTGGCGTTGCAGTTGGCGCAGCAGCTTTCGTTGTTGGGGCGCTGGTTGGTACAAAAAAAGACGTGCTTGTCGAAATAGCTCATGGCTGGGCTGGGCTCGCGGGGGGGGGGCAGATTCACACGGATATTATCGCTTAAATCGGCGCTCGGGCTGGCTTAAAAAGCCCAAAACAGTCAGGGCAAGAATGGGCCACAGTTCACTGACCCAGCGTCCCGCTTCCTGGATTGTTCTGAAAATCTTGAGAAGGTCGCCACCCGGTGCACCCAGCTCAGGGTCGTGAACACCCGGCAGCAGCAGTGTTATTAGCCAGCCACCGAGCAAGTGTGCCAGGCCAAGCCGGGCCATCCAGTGTGGAGCAATGGGGAGCCAGGCCAGTGCAAGTGCCCCGCCCACAGCCAGCAGCAGGCCGGTGCTGTTTTGTTCAAACCAAAGTGTGCTGACATACCACCGCGCATGGGCCGGGGTTTGCACATACAGGTCCAGCATGCGCAACACGAGTGTGATCACGATCAGCAAAAAAAGCAGGCGCACCCGTGGGGATCCGTGTTGGGTTTGCGCCAGTCCAATCAGCCAGGCACACATCAAAAAGCAATAGTTGATGAAATGCGGGGCCACGGTTTCCACCCGGAGCACCCATTCCAGAGGCAGTCCCAAAGGGGTGTCGGTTTGCAAGGCCGGCCCCATGTAATCAAACAGGTTGCCCAGCCACAACCCGGTGCTGAAGGTGGGGTTCTGTGGTGCCAGAATGCTTAAAAACCAAAGGCTGAGAAGCCCCATGCCCAGCCAGGCTCTGTGGATGAGCCAATTTTCGAGATTGCGGTTCATGGCGGGCACCAGCGTGCGGCGTCTGGCAAAAAAGCTGCCGATGATGACCCCCAGTGCCCCCCCCACCGCATTGGTGAGTAGATCCATTTTGGAGGGCACGCGCGTGGGTAAAAAAGTTTGCAGCGATTCCAGCGCCAACGAGAGCGCAGCGCATCCCACAGCGACCCACAGCTTGTCGCCAGTGCGCGGCTGGCGATTCAGGCCCAGCAGCATGAGCATGCCCAGGGGCACATAACCAACCACGTTCACAAAGATGTCTGTCCACAACACGGTTTGGTGAACGGGGATCCAGGGGGCGCTCAAAAACTCCAGCGGACCAATGCCGATGTTGCGCCAATCCAGGTAGGGGAAAAGACTCAGGTGCACCACCAGGCAGGCATACAGGCAAGCAAACATCAAAATCCCGGTGTAGGGCGTTCGTTTGACCAGGGCGGCGTGTATGGGTTGCATGGGCTTTGGTGGCTTGCTTGGTTTTCTGTTCGGGTTGGAGGGTAAGATGACGCTAACTTTGTTTTTGCAATGCGCCCGCCACGCTCGATGGTAACTCAAGCCGAAGTCCACTGGATCGAACTCGACACAGTCGATTCCACCAACACGCACCTCATGAACGCATACCAGTGCGGCCAGGTGCACGGCGTGGTGGCGATGTTGGCGCGCGCCCAAACAGCAGGTCGGGGGCGGGCGGGCCGTTCATGGCTGGCGCAGCCCGGCGCCAGTGTGTGCCTCACGGTGGGTGTGCCATTGAAGGCGGCCCCACCCTTGCCATTGCCTTTGCATGTGGGCATTGCCTTGGCCACCACGTTGGCTGCGCATGGGGCGCCAGTTCGCCTGAAGTGGCCCAACGATCTGTTGTTGCAGGGGGGCAAACTTGGCGGGGTGTTGTGCGAGTCTTTTCATGCGGGCGGCCAACCGCATGTGGTAATCGGGGTGGGCTTGAACCTCTCGCCCATGGAGGTGGTGCTGGCCCCGGGTGCCTTGCCTGTGGCTGCGCTGCACGGTCATCCCGGGGTCGCGTCAAAAACGCCCCGGCAATGGGCCGAATTGCTGGTGCCGGCAATGCTGGCTCAGATGGAGGTTTGTCTCTTGGGCTCCTCGCCGGTTTTGCCAAGCCTGTTTGCGCCATGGGATGCATGGCATGGTTTGCCGCTTCAGGTGCAGGATGGGGGGCGCATCCTGATGCGTGGCACAGGCATGGGGGTCAACAGCAACGGCGCCTACCTGCTCAACACGGCCGGCGGCTTGAGTGCCGTGCACGCCGGCGACCTGTCGTTGAGGGTCCAGCCATGAATGCCCCGGTGACGCTGCTGTGCGTGGACGCGGGCAACTCCATGGTCAAGCTCATGCCTTGCAGGTCAAGCCAGTCCGTGGATTGGCAGGTGGCTGAACGCGCAATACACAGGGCGCCCAGTTCTGAGTGGGTCCGGGTCGAACAGGCGCTCATGCATCTGCGGAATGCTGTTCCTGCGGACCTCCTTGGTTTTGGAACGCCGCCCGTTGTGCTGCTGTGCAGTGTGTTGGGGGCTGAGTTTGAGGCGGTGCTGCGCGCAGCCTGCAAGGCATTGGGTTGGCCTTTGCAGGTCATGCAGGTGCGCGGCAACCGCCTCATGCACACGCTGTATGAGCAGCCCGAGCAACTCGGCAAAGACCGTTGGGCTGCCTGTCTGGCCGTGGCAGCGAGCACCTCATTCAAGTCCAATCTGGTGGTCAGTTTTGGCACAGCCACCACGCTGGACGCCTTGGTGCACCATTCCCTTGTCGCGGGTCCCTTGGCCAGCGGTTGCCACACCTGGTTGCATTTGGGGGGCTTCATCGTACCTGGCGTAGGCACCATGCTCAGCAGCTTGGCCAACGCCACCGCGCAGTTGCCCAAAGCCGGGTTGGCATGGGCTCAGTGGCCTCAAAACACTGCAACAGCCATTGGCGCTGGCGTGGCTAGGCAGCAGCTCAGCATGGTGACCCACGCCATGAGCCTCCTGCAAACCAGCAGCACGGTGGAGTCGCCCGCCCTGTGGTGCACTGGGGGGTATGCTGAGGCCATGCTGCCCCAGTTGCAAGCTGTCGTGCCCACGGTCAATTTGTTTCAGCACGCTGTTCTGCGGGCTTTGTTGCTGGAGCAGCAATTCCACACCGGGGGCACCTCATGAGTCCCTGGCATGTGGGTTTGGCCCTGCTCTTGCTGGTCAATGTGGCATTGTTTTTTTCTCAGTTGTTGGGTGTGGGCAGTCAATTGGCGCACATGGAGGAGCCGGGCCTGCGGGCAGACTGGGTGGGTATCGAACGGCCGTGGGCAGCGCCGCCCCCCGCTGGCGTTGCGGCATCGGCTGCCGATGCCCCAGCCCCCAAAATCGATTTGAAAGCGGGGCAAGCCCAGCTCCAAGACGCCATTGAGAATGCAAGCAACGGGGTGTTCAATAACCGTCCGCTTGGCCTTGAGTGCCGGATGTGGGGGCCGTTTTTGCCCAGCGATTACGTGCGCACCGAGGAGGCGCTGCGTGCATGGGCTGGCCAGGTGGCGCGGCTTGAGCGCCAGGTGGCGGTGGGTTATGTGGTGTATTTGCCAAAACCAGTTGTTGATTCCGGTCAAGGCATGGGGCAATTGGCAGGCAAGGGCATCGCGGATGCGTTTTACATGAACACCCCTGGGCCCATGCAGGGCACCATTTCCCTGGGATTGTTCCGGGACCGGCTTCGAGCTGTGCAACACCGTGCAGAGCTTCAGGCCAAGGGCATTGATGGGGTAGAAATTCGCGAGCGATTGGGGCCCACGCGGGTGTTTTTCGAGCTGCGGGGCTCACCTGGGCAATTGGGTGATTTGCAGCAAATCTACAACCTCAATCCAAAAGCCGAGCTACAGCCCTGTGCGTCAGATGGTGCAAACTAATCTGGGGGCTTAGAGTCGCCCACTGTGGTCATGGTCTACAAACACGCGGTGCAGGTCGGTGCCTTCGAGGTTCACTCCCCTGGACCAGGCCAGCACTTTAAAGCTGTGTCCCATGTTGGATTCACTCAGTAAGGTGTGCACCGCTTGCCTTGCTCTGGCTCCCGCGACTGCGTCCCCCCAATCGGGCAAGTTGGCAGCCTGTTCCAGGATGCCATGCCCAATCAAGAACTCGGCCTGCGTGGTGTACCCCTCCAGTTGGCCGCCCGCCTGCGCCAAGGCGTTGTACATAGCGGTGAAATCCACATGCGCTGTCAAATCCTGCTCGCCGAGGTGCTTCAGAAAATCGTCGTGAGCGACGTGTCTGCGGGTGGCGCGCAAGGTGCCTTGTGTGCGGTGGGCGGCGTAGTAGGCATTGGCCTCGTGGCCATAATCCACCATCAGCGCAAGGCCATGCAAACGCTCAGTCAACGTGCGCATCAACCCTTCGGCCTGCTCTGCCCATTCCGAGATGTAGCCCTCCGGCCAAGGACCATGGGCTTGTTCAAGCGCGCTTACCTTGGCGTTTAACGTGGCATCGGCAGCCCGCCAATGCCAGGCCAGTGCATTGTTTTCAGCCTGCACCCATGCCTCGAGCACGCCCTGGCTGGTCCATTTGAAGCGCCTAACCGGCGTGGCATCCAGCACTTCATTGCCAATCAAAACACCCTCCATGGAGTCGGGCAGGGCACTTAGCCAGCGCACCTTTTGCACCAGGTCCGCCGGCAATTGCCCGGTCAGCCGTTCACGCTGGGCCTGTTGCAGGCCGCCGCTCACTTCGACAATGCAATACTGTTCAATCGCATCGCCCACCACATTCAACACATCACAGGCCAGCTGCCCAGAGCCCGCGCCAAACTCGGTGATTTGCCCGCCGCAGCGGGGCAGGGCGCTTGCGATGGCCTTTCCGAGCGTTTGGCCAAACAGCGGGCCAAGCTCCGGGGCCGTGATGAAGTCGCCCCCCTGTCCAAAAATATGCTGCCCGCGCGCATAGTAGCCGTGCTCGGGGTGATACAGCGCAAAGCGCATGAATTCGTCAAAGCGCACTGGCGCCGCAAAATTGGACAGCATGGTGGGTGAGTGGTTTACAATAGCGGGTTGTTCTTTTAAAAATCAAGGCGTTGTTGCGCTTTAACATTCACACTCGGGCATTTTAACCCATGGCAGGCTCTCAACCCAGATTTGCATTGGTCACCGGCGGTGCCAAACGGCTCGGCCGGGCAATTGCCCTGGAATTGGCGAGGGCTGGCTGGTCGATTGTTTTGCATTGCCGCCACTCGGCGGAACAGGCTGAACACACCGCCACCGAAATCCGGGCACTCGGCGTGGCTTGCGTGGTGCATCAGGCTGACCTGGAAGACCCAGCCCAGGTGGATGCCCTGTTCGATGCAGCTCAGGCCGCAGGCCCGGTGCGTTGCGTGGTTAACAACGCCTCCATGTTTGAGTTTGACGCTGGCCACAATTTTGAGTACACGCTGTTTGCCCGGCACATGGCCAGCAACCTGGCGGCCCCCATTTTGCTGGCCCGCCGCTTGCATCAGCATGTGCCTCAGGGAGACCAAGGGGTTGTGGTCAACTTGCTCGACCAAAAGCTGCGCAATCTCAATCCCGATTTTTTAAGTTACACCCTCAGCAAAGCCGGTCTGGAAACCGCCACCACCATGTTGGCCATGGAGTTGGCGCCACGCCTGCGTGTGGTGGGTGTGGCACCGGGGCTCACGCTCATCTCCCACCTGCAGACGCAGGCTGAGTTTGAGCAAACCCACCGCATTTCGCCCCTCAACAAGTCCAGCGAACCTCAAGACATTGCCGAGGCGGTGTTGTTCGCAGTCCAGAGCAAGGCGATCACCGGCACAACCCTCGTGGTCGATGGTGGGCAGCACCTCATGCCCATGGCCCGCGATTTCAGCATGATGAAACCATGACAGACTGGTTCTTTGATCCCCGCCTTGTTGATTGCCGCCGCGTGTTCATTCGCGACTTTGATGTGTCTGCCGCCATTGGTGTTTTTCCCCAAGAGCTGGGTCGCACCCAGGCCGTGCGCATCAACATCGACTTCTGGGTGAAATGCGCTGCCACCCCCTCGGACCGGGATTCACTGGCCGATGTGGTGGATTACGACTTTGTGCGCCCGGGCATCCACCGTTTGATCCAGGCGGGCCACATTGGCCTGCTGGAGACGCTCGTGGACAAGACCCTGAGCCTGGTGTTGGAGCACCCCAAGGTAATTGCTGCCCGTGTGCGTGCCGAAAAGTCCGAGGTGTATCCCGATTGTGTGTCTGCCGGGGTTGAGGTGTTTCGCTTCAAGCCTGCGCAGTGACCTTACTTTGAACATTGAGTGCCGCCATGACACAGTTTGCAGAACAACCCATCACGCTTTTCCCGACCCGCGCAGAACAAAAAGAGGCTTATGAGGCGCACATGCTCGAGAAGCGCCTCACCAAGCAGGTGGGGCAAGCGATTGCCGACTTCAACATGATCGAAGATGGCGACAAGGTCATGGTCTGTGTCAGCGGTGGCAAAGACAGTTACGGTCTGCTCAAAGTGCTCATGCTCATG
>DASUEC010000310.1:0-5363 GCA_036275255.1 Limnobacter sp.
GCCCTCGCGCAAGCCCTGGATGGCCAGCCCAGCCAAGGGCTCCCCGCATGACCGCAGTCTGTGTGATGGTGCTGGGCACCAGCAGTGGCGCCGGCAAAAGCTGGGTAAGCACGGCGCTGTGCCGTTATTATGCAAGGCTGGGCCTCAAGGTGGCCCCTTTCAAGGCACAAAACATGAGCAACAATGCCCGTGTGGTGCCTGGCTTGCTTGGTCTTGAAGGGGAAATTGGTTCAGCCCAGTATTTTCAGGCACTGGCTGCGCATTGTGAGCCGCATGTGCACATCAATCCGGTGTTGCTCAAGCCCGAGGCCGACACAAAGAGCCAGGTGATCTTGCTCGGCGAGGTGGATGTGGCGCTGAGTAAAACCCCCTGGCGGGAACGCAGTGCGCACGTGTGGCCGCACATTGCCAGGTCGCTTGATGCATTGCGAGCCCAACACGACGTGGTGGTGATTGAGGGCGCAGGCTCCCCGGCAGAAATCAATTTGCATGCCAGTGACATCGTGAACATGCGCGTGGCCATGCATGCGCAGGCGCGCTGCCTCCTGGTGGCTGACATTGATCAGGGCGGCGCGTTTGCCCATCTTTACGGCACTTGGGCCCTGTTGCCACCAGCAGAACGTGCATTGATTCATGGTTTTGTGCTGAACAAGTTCCGGGGAGATGCAAACCTGCTCGCCCCGGCACCTGCGCAGCTGGAGCAACTCACGGGTGTGCCCACCGTGGCCACCTTGCCCATGTGGCATCAGCATGGCTTGCCAGAGGAAGACGGTGTGTTTGACGACCGCAGCCGTTCATCTGGCCGGGTGCACACCACGATTGCAGTGCTGGCATTTCCGCGCATCAGCAACCTTGATGAATTTCAGCCCCTTAAAAACATACCGGGTGTGCGTTTGGTTTGGGTGCGCACACCCGCGGATTGTGCCGGGGCTGACTGGATTATCCTGCCCGGTTCCAAACACACCACCGCCGATTTGGCCTGGTTGCGCGCGCAGGGCTTGGACCACACGGTGACCTTGCACGCCAGGCAGGGCAAGCCCGTGCTTGGCATTTGTGGTGGCCTGCAGATGCTGGGTGACACCTTGGTGGACGAGCATGGCATCGATGGCAACGCCAACGGCCTTGGGCTCTTGCCGCTGGTCACTCATTTTGAGGTGAAAAAAACCGTGCGCCGCATCTCCGTGTGCTTTGGCGATGTTTGCAAACCCTGGTCGCCCCTGGCCGGGAAAGCAGTTCGGGGCTACGAAATCCATCACGGACAAACTGCGCAACACGCAGCGCCGGGCAAGCCCATTGAACCTGCTTGCGAAGTGCTGCCACGATTGGCCTGGCAGAACAAAGCAGGCAATGTGCTGGGTGTTTATCTGCATGGCCTCTTTGAAGACCCGACCGTTTTGAATGCACTGTTCGGTGCACAGGCCCCCACCCTGGACACCGTGTTTGATGGGCTGGCCGATTGTCTTGCGCAGCATGTTGAGCCCGGTGTACTCGATGCACTGATTGCACCTTTGAACCACCATTGATCTATGAGCGTCACAATGTCTTTCCAATTGCCACCCATCATCAGGCCACACAACGCCGACCTGCAGCGCCGCCTCCAATCCCTGATGGACAACAAGACCAAGCCCCTCGGGTCACTCGGCCGAATTGAGGCCCTTGCCATACAAATCGGGATGGTGCTGGGCACCGACTGCCCGGTGCTGGAGCAGCCGCAATTGCTGGTTTTCGCCGGTGATCATGGCTTGACACGCCAAGGTGTGTCCGCCTACCCCAGCGATGTGACCTGGCAAATGGTGGAAAACTTTTTGGCTGGTGGTGCAGCCATCAGTGTGTTGGCACGCCAGCATGGCTTGCATCTGGGTGTGGTGGATTGCGGGGTTCAGCACGACTTCACGCCGCGCCCTGGCCTGTACATTCGCAAAGTGGGCTATGGCACAGCCAACAGTTTTGAGATGCCCGCCATGTCGAATTCGCAATGCGAACTGGCCATGGGCAATGGCATGGAGTTGGCCGCCAGCCTGCCCGGCAACGTGTTGTTGCTCGGCGAAATGGGCATTGGCAATACCTCCGCTGCTGCGCTCTTGATGGCCAGCATAACCCGCCGTGACATTGCAGAATGCACCGGCGCAGGCACCGGCTTGAGCACACAGGGCGTGCAGCACAAAACCCACGTGTTAAGGCAGGTGTTGCAGCGCCATCAGGATGCTGCAACACCCATCGACATGCTGGCAGCCATGGGCGGCTTTGAAATTGCCACCATGGTCGGGGCTGTCCTGAAAGCGGCCAGTCAACGCCGTGTGGTGGTGGTGGATGGTTTTATTGCCACAGCGGCTGTGTTGGTGGCCCATGCACTGCAGCCCAATGTGTTGCCGTATTGTGTGTTTGCCCACCAATCCAGTGAGCATGGGCATCGCATGTTGCTCAATCACCTTGGCGCACAGCCTTTGCTGGATTTGAACATGCGCCTGGGCGAGGGCACCGGTGCAGCCATGGCTTGGCCTTTGCTTGTTTCCGCTTGCATGTTGCTGCGCGACATGGCGAGCTTCGATTCCGCCGGTGTATCCCGTGCCGGCGTATCCATGCAGGGGTGATCGCCATGTTGCAAGCGCTCGCCCAGTTTTTGCGTCATGGCCTGCTCGCCGTGCAGTTTTTTACACGCATTCCAATCACCGGCCGGCTTGCCGCGTGGGTGGGATTTTCGCCAGCCATGCTGCGCGCCAGTGCTGCACATTTTCCGGGTGTGGGTTGGCTGGTGGGTGGCGGCAGCGCCTTGGTATTGTGGGGGGGGTGGCATGCCTTGCCAGATGTGCCCGCAGCCGCTTGGGTGGCCGCGGTGTTGTGCACCGTGTTCAGTGCCATGTTGACGGGTGCGTTTCATGAAGACGGGCTGGCCGACACCGCCGATGGGCTGGGTGGAAGCCTGGATCGCGAACGGGCACTCGAGATCATGAAGGATTCCAGGGTGGGCACGTATGGTGCCTTGGCGCTGGTGTTGATCGTGTTTGGAAAGCTTGGCTTGCTGGCGCTCCTGCTGCAACTGTCACCCATGTTGGCTTGCATTGCCGTGTTTGGTGCGCATGTCGTGTCCCGATTCATGCCCTTGTGGATTATTTGTTGTTTGCCCCATGTGGGCGACACACAGCAATCCAAATCCAAACCACTGGCTGATCAAATCGGCAAGCGCAGTTTGTTGGCAGCCACGCTGTGGACGGGCTTGGCATTGGCCTTG
Organism: Limnobacter sp.; assembly: GCA_036275255.1. Classification (GTDB taxonomy): domain Bacteria; phylum Pseudomonadota; class Gammaproteobacteria; order Burkholderiales; family Burkholderiaceae_B; genus Limnobacter. Next base: position 3,230 of record DASUEC010000310.1, read on the forward strand.
ATGGGCTTGATTGCCCCTGGTGAACCGTGGTGGGCCGGTGTGCTGGGGGCCGCAGTTGCGCTGGGCTGGATGTGGCGTTTGTTCAGGCGCAGGCTGGGCGGGTTCACCGGTGATGGCCTGGGTGCAACGCAGCAGTTGTGCGAGGTGGCTTTTTATTTTGGCATTGCAGTGGCCTTGCCAGCCATGACTGCATCATGAGGCTTTGGCTGATGCGGCACGCGCCCGTGTTGTTGCCCGCTGGTGTTTGTTACGGGGCAAGCGATGTGTTGGCCGATCAAGAGGCCACACGCCAAGCCGCACGCCGCGCCGCTGAACAACTGCCTGGTGGATTGCATGTGAGGGTTTCGGGCCTGCAACGCGCGCAACAATTGGCAACTCAACTCGCCGTGTTGCGGCCAGACCTACCCGCCGCAACGGTGGATACGCGCTTGAATGAAATGAATTTTGGTCGCTGGGAGTTGCAAGCCTGGAATGATGTGCCGCAATCTGCGTTTGACGCCTGGTTGGCCGATTTTGATCACCACCGCTTTGGCGGGGTTGAAAGCACTCACATGTTGTTGCAGCGGGTTCAGCAAGCACTCAACAGCCGCCAGGGCGACGAGCTTTGGATTGCGCATGCCGGTGTGATTCGTGCAGTGCAGTGGATTGCCGGGCATGGAACAACCCCGGTGGGGCAGGCTGCCAACTGGCCAAGTGCGGTGGTGGAGCCGGGGGGGGTGTTGGTGTTAAAAATCGATCAGGGTGAAACCGCCTGAAAAGCCATTTCTGCTGCCAAAGCGAGAAGGGTGAAACCCATCACCAAGCGTTGCACCAATAACCACTTGGGTTTGCGTGCCAAAAACTGCGCCATGCTTCCAGAGAACAACGCCATGCCCGCATTTACAACGGCAAACATGCCGACCAGCACGCCGCCATAAAACAGGGATTGCTCTAGCACTCGGCCTTGTGTTTCGTCAATGAATTGAGGCACCAGGGTGAGAAAAATCAAGGCAAGCTTGGGATTGAGAAGGCTGGTTGTGGCCCCCATCGCAAAGAGTTTGCCGGCGTGCTCGCGGGGTAAATGATCCTGAATTTCAAGCGGCGAGCGACCCCCAGGGCGTATCGCGCCCCAACCCAAATAGCCCATATAGAGCGCACCGCATGCACTTAGGATTTGTGCGGCGTGGGCTTGGGTTTTAAAAAATGCTGTAATGCCATGGGCAGCACCAAACATGTAAAAAAGATAGCCCACCATCACGCCACCCAGCGAGGTGAGCCCGGCGCGTCGCCCCTGGGTGATTGACCGGGAGACAACATAAATCATGTTGGGACCAGGCGTGATGGAGAGCAAAGCCGCCACCAACAAAAATGCATAAAGCGACGCCGTGTCCTGCACGTTCTCAGGCCATCAGGATGTATGAAGAACTTGATCCGCAGGCACGGCTCATGTTGCTGTACGCCGCCTGTCTTACTCGTCTTTCAGTTCAAGTGCCCTGTTTAAACTCAGCGCCGCCAGCGAACCCAATGCACCCGAGAGCAGGTACAGGGTCACGTATTCCAGGCCGAAGTGGGCCGACAAACCCAAGGCCACCAAGGGGGCAAAGGCCGCGCCCACCAGCCAGGCCAAATCGGCCGTGAGGGCTGCACCGGTGTAGCGGTATTTGGCTTTGAAGTTGGCAGTGACCGCACCCGCTGCTTGACCATACGACAAGCCCAACAGCACAAAACCAATCAAAATAAATGCCGTTTGGCCGTTGTAGCTACCATCCATCATGCTGGGGATGAAAAAGCTGAAAATGGCAATCGCAACGGCCAGCGTGCCCAGTGTGTTGCGTCGACCCAGGCGGTCTGCAATCACCCCACTGAGCACCACCGCACCAGCCGCCAAGGCCGCCCCGATGATCTGGATCACCAAAAACTCGGGAATGGAGCGCTGTTGTTCCAGCACAATCCAGGACAGCGGGAACACCGTGACCACATGGAAGAGGGCATAGCTGGCCAGCGCGGCCAGCGCACCCACCAAAATATTGTGCCCTTGCGAGCCCAACATTTCCCGAACTTTAACGGGTTGCAGTTCACGGGCCTCGAGCATGCGGGAATACTCGTTGGTGGACACCAGGCGCAAGCGCGCAAACAGGGCCACCACGTTGATGGC
>DASUEC010000311.1:0-23222 GCA_036275255.1 Limnobacter sp.
CATCACGGGAGTCACCATGGGAGCCATGAAGGAAACACTGGGTTTTCAAACCGAAGTCAAACAACTTCTGCAATTGATGATCCACTCCTTGTATTCGAACAAGGAAATTTTTCTGCGGGAGCTGATTTCCAACGCATCTGACGCATGTGACAAACTTCGCTTTGAGGCCATCAACAATGCTGGGCTTTTTGAGGCTGGCAGCGAGCTGAAAATCCGTGTGAGCTTTGACAAGGCCGCACGCACCATCACGATTGAAGACAATGGCATTGGCCTGACACGCGAAGAGGCCATCGACAACCTGGGCACCATTGCCCGTTCTGGCACCAAAGAGTTTTTTGGCAAGCTCAGCGGTGACCAGCAAAAGGACGCTGCCTTGATTGGCCAGTTTGGCGTGGGCTTTTATTCTGCGTTCATTGTGGCCGATGAAGTGACCGTGCGGTCCCGCAAAGCCGGTGTACCAGCGGATCAGGCGGTGGAGTGGGTGTCCAAGGGCGATGGAGAATTCTCGGTGGAGGCCATCACCAAAGAAAGCCGTGGCACCCAGATCACCCTGCATTTGAAAGCCGATGAAGACGAGCTTCTGTCGGCCTGGAAACTGCGCGGCATCATCACGAAGTACTCCGATCACATTTCACTGCCCATCCAGATGGTGAAAGAAGAATGGAGTGAAGAGACCAGCGAAATGAAGCCCACCGGGGAGTGGGAAAGCGTGAACAAGGCCAATGCCTTGTGGGCTCGAGCCAAGAGTGACATCACCGAAGAGCAGTACAAAGAGTTTTACAAATCCATCAGCTATGATTTTGCTGACCCATTGGCCTACACCCACAACCGCGTGGAGGGTGGTCGCTCTGAATACACTTCCTTGCTGTACATTCCTGCCAAAGCCCCGTTTGATCTGTGGGACCGCAACCAGCAAAAGGGCATCAAGCTGTATGTGAAGCGTGTGTTCATCATGGACGATGCGGAACAATTGATGCCGCCCTACCTGCGCTTTGTGAAGGGCGTGATTGACTCCGCCGACCTGCCCTTGAACGTGTCGCGCGAAATTCTGCAAGAAAGCCGCGATGTGAAGGCGATTCGAGAAGGCTCGGTGAAGAAAGTGCTGGGCATGCTGGAAGACATGGCCAGCAACGAGACCGACAAGTACGCTGCGTTCTGGAAAGAATTTGGCCAGGTGCTCAAAGAAGGCATGGGCGACGACCCGGCCAACAAAGACCGCATCGCCAAGCTGCTGCGTTTTGCGAGCACGCACAACGAAGGCGATGAGCAAAACGTTTCTCTGGCTGAGTATGTCGCCCGCATGAAAGAGGGCCAGGACAAAATCTACTACGTGACTGCCGACAGCTATGCTGCCGCCAAGTACAGTCCCCATCTGGAAGTGTTCAAGAAAAAGGGCGTGGAGGTGTTGCTTCTCAGCGACCGTGTGGATGAATGGATGCTCTCTTATCTGCATGACTTTGAGGGCAAAACCCTTCAGAGCTGTGCCAAAGGCGGACTCGACCTCGGCGCGCTTGAGGATGAGCAAGACAAGGAAGCCAAGAAGAAGGTGGAGGGCGAGTTCAAGGATGTGCTTGAAAAAGTGCAAGACCTGCTCAAGGACCGTATCAAAGAGGCCAGGGTGACCTTGCGCCTCACAGACAGCCCAGCCTGTATCGTGGCCGACGACAGCGGGATGAGCGAGCACCTCAAGCGCATGCTCAAGCAGGCGGGCCAACAGGCGCCAGACACCAAGCCCATCCTGGAGTTAAACCCTGAGCATGCCTTGGTGCAGCGCCTGAAAATTGAAAAAGATCACTTTGATGAGTGGGTGAATGTGCTGTTTGATCAGGCTGTGTTGGCCGAGGGGGGGCAACTGGAAGACCCCGCAGGTTTTGTGCGGCGCCTGAATATGTTGCTGCTGACGGTGAAAGCCTGATGGAGCGCTGAGCGCTCGGTCAGTGTGCCAAGGGTTTGGGCAGTGATTTCACTGCCCACCCAAGCCGACTTTGCAAGGCATTCGCCAAATAAAGCGCTTGCTCGAAAAACCGCTGCACCAAGGCTGTCTCCAGCGGTGTGTACATGACTTCTTGCCAGCGCAGTTGAAAATGACCGCGCTTGCGATCTTCCCACACAAACACAGGCAACTTCACGCGTTCCATCAGTTTGTTGAACTGATCGAGCTCCAGGCGGATTTTCGGCAGATCTTCCTGATCGTGGATGGTCAGCAGGGTGTGAATGCTGTTGACCTCGATGCCGTTCTCCCCCACGGTGCGGAACTCAAGCCATGCATCCGGAAGACGTGAAGGCAGAACCAGCCCGGAATGCGCCTTGGTTTTGCTGGTGTAAGGCGACTTTTGCTGATGAACCCAGCTGGCCAATGCTTTCAGGATTTCTTGTTCGCTCAAACCGGTCATGTTCATGTCCCGTGATGTGTTGAATCCAAACTGAGTGCATGATGCGGTCGACTGGTTCCCTTTCCGCAGGGTTAGGTGCCATTGAGCAGGGTTTACAAGCTGGAGGTGATTTCGCCGTTGACCACTTTGACGCGGTCGCCGGCTTGCCAGTAAGGTTGCTCTTTGTAGGGGTAAGTGCCTGTGGAGCCATCGTCAAACTGAACAACCACGTCGTACTGGACTGTGGCACGCCGGTCTTTCTCGATCTTGTTGCCCAGCACCGCACCACCCACCACACCCGCAGCGGTGGCCAGTTTTTTGCCGTTGCCACCGCCAACCTGGTTGCCCAGCAAACCACCCACCACGCCGCCAGCGACTGCGCCAAGGCCAGTGCCTTCGCCCTCAATGCGGGTTTGCCTCACCTCGAGCACCTTGCCACAGTTGCCACACACAGCGGCAGTTTGAACCGGCGCTGGCTTGCTGCTTGCGGGTTTGCTCACATTGGCGGGTTTGGCGCTGGGCCTGGATTCAACGGGCGCCGCCGGTTTGGCGGGCTCCGGGGTGGACTCCAGCGCTGAAATGTCTTGGGGGGTGTCGTTGGCCTGGCTTTTGGGCAGCAGGCCGGTCATGGTTGCAATGGCAACACTGCAAGCCAGAATGATGGCCACTGCTGCCGCGATAATCAGGGGATGTGTTCGTTTCATGTCCATGTTGATCTCCACACACAATGTGCTTGTGAGCCATTTAACGGGTGGGTCATCAAAATGGAATACAAAAGCTGAACGACTATTTACTCAAGAAGCGCATGGCTTTTTCAAGACCACCCACGGTGAGCGGGTACATGTGCTGCTCCATCAAATTCTGAATTATTTCAATGCTTTGGCGGTACTGCCATAGGCCCTCTGGCTCGGGGTTCAGCCAAACCGATTTCGGAAAGCGGTCCAGAAACCGACGCATCCACACCGCGCCCGCCTCTTTGTTGTTGTATTCCACGGAGCCACCTGGCTGCAGAATCTCGTAGGGGCTCATGGTGGCGTCACCCACGAAAACAAGCCGGTAGTCGCTGTTGTAGGTTCGAAGAATGTCCCAGGTGCTGGTGCGTTCGCTGTGTCGGCGGTGATTCTTTTTCCACAAGAAGTCGTACACACAGTTGTGAAAGTAATAGAACTCGAGGTGCTTGAACTCGCTTTTTGCGGCTGAAAACAACTCCTCGGTTCGACGGATGTGGTCATCCATGGAGCCCCCAACGTCCATCAACAGAAGCACCTTCACAGAGTTGTGGCGTTCAGGGCGCATCTTCAAGTCGAGCCAGCCCGCATTGCGCGCGGTGGATTCGATGGTGTTGTCCAGATCCAGCTCTTCTTCAGCCCCCTCGCGGGCGAACCGGCGCAGGCGGCGCAGCGCCACCTTGATGTTGCGCGTGCCAATTTCAAGCTGATCGTCATAATCCTGATACAAGCGCTGGTCCCAAACCTTCACTGCACGCCGGTTGCGACTCTCATCTTGACCGATCCGCACCCCCTCGGGGTTGTAGCCGTTGTTGCCAAAAGGCGATGTGCCACCGGATCCAATCCATTTGCTGCCGCCTTCGTGGCGCTCTTTCTGTTCTTTGAGCAACTCCTTGAGTCGCTCCATGAGTTTGTCCAGGCCTCCCATGGCCTCAATGGCTGCCATTTCTTCGGCGGTGAACTCGCGGTTGAAGCGTTTTTCCAGCCAGTCTTTGGGCAACTGGGCAAACAGGTCCATGTTTTTTTCCATGCCCTTGAAGTAGCTGCCAAACACCTGATCAAAACGATCAAAGTATCGCTCGTCCTTCACCAGGCTGATGCGCGAGAGGTGATAGAAATTGTCCAGGCTGGGGGTCATGAACTGCGCTTTCATGCCCTCCAGCAAGGTGAGGTACTCCCGCACGGTGACGGGAATTTTGGCGTCTCGAAGCTGAAAGAAAAAATCTAGTAACACGTGTATGAACCCGGTTCACAAGGTGGATGGTGGGTTAACGCCCCTGGCGGGCCATGAACACCAGCCGGTTGAACAACTCAACGTCCTGCTCGTTTTTGAGCAGGGCACCGTGCAAGGGTGGAATGGCTTCTTTGCCGTCTTTGGCCTGCAGCGCGCTGGCTGGAATGTCTTCAGCGAGCAGCAGACGCAGCCAGTCGATCAGTTCAGACGTGGTGGGCTTTTTCTTCAAGCCTGGCAGGGCACGAATGCCGAAAAAGCTCGACATGGCCGCATCCAGCAATTCTTTCTTCAGATTCTTGAAGTGCACGTTGACGATGTCTTCCATCGTGGCTTTGTCCGGGAACTGAATGTAATGGAAGAAGCAACGCCGCAAGAAGGCGTCGGGCAGCTCCTTCTCGTTGTTCGAGGTGATGATCACGATGGGGCGGTGCTTGGCACGAATCAACTCGCGGGTCTCGTAGCAATAAAACTCCATTCGGTCGATTTCACGCAGCAAGTCATTGGGGAATTCAATGTCGGCCTTGTCGATTTCGTCAATCAGAAGCACCACGGGCTTGTCACTCTCAAAGGCTTGCCACAGCACCCCTTTGACAATGTAGTTTTTGATGTCTTTCACCCGCTCGTCACCCAGTTGGGAGTCACGCAGGCGGCTCACGGCATCGTACTCATACAGCCCTTGTTGCGCCTTGGTGGTGGATTTGATGTGCCATTGCAGAAGTTCAAGCCCCAAGGATTCTGCAACCTCTTCGGCCAAAAGGGTTTTGCCTGTGCCTGGCTCGCCTTTGATCAGCAATGGCCGCTGCAAGGTGATGGCCGCATTCACGGCCAGTTTCAGGTCTTCGGTGGCTACGTATGTTTTACTACCTTCAAATCGCATCTTTGCAATTCCTTGTAATTCAATGGCGCAGGGAACCACAGTGTAAGTGGATTTTGCCGCTTTCTGGCTGAATATTTCATCCAAATTGCAGCTTTCGCCGCCTGCGCATGGACTAGGGGGCTGTTCCTACGTAAAATAGCAAGGTTTTTGTCCGGTGCCCGCAGTACTAGAAGGCGCTGACCATGAATCACCAATGAAAACGAGAGAGCGAGATGAAACGTATCGGTTTGACTGTTCGCGCCATGAGCGCTGTGGGTCTGCTGGCAGGCGTGGTGTTCACGGCGCCCGCCCAGGCCGCTGAAGGCGACGCAAAGGCAGCATTGGCGAAGAATTCCATGTGTATCGGCTGCCACGGCATTCCGGGTTACAAGGCGAGCTTCCCAGAGGTGTACAACGTGCCTTACATTGCCGGCCAAAACGCCAAATACCTGGAGGCTGCGTTGCAGGCCTACAAGAAAGGTGATCGCAAGCACCCCACCATGCGCGGCATTGCTGAAACCCTGACGGACCAGGACATTGCCGATCTGGCTGCATATTACTCCCAAGCGAAATAATTGCCCACCTAGGACACCCAACATGAAAAGATCATTCGTGATTGCTGCTGCCCTGATGGCAGCCTCGTTTTCTGCCCAGGCGGCTGACATTGCTGCTGGCAAGGCCAAGGCAGAAGCGCAGTGCGCTGCTTGCCACGCTGTGGAAGGCAACTGGAACAAGACCATGGATCCGGCCTACCCCAAGCTTGCAGGCCAGCACAAAGACTATCTGGCCAACACCCTGAAGCAATACCAGAACGGCACCCGCAACAATGCAATCATGGCTGGCATGGCCGCTGGCCTGAGCAAGAAAGACATTGCCGATCTGGCCGGTTTTTTTGCATCGCTTGAAGGCGATCTGTATCTGAAAAAGTGAACGACCAGAGACCGCTGGCGCTCCTAAAAACCCGCTGAACAGTTTCAGCGGGTTTTTTTATACACCGCTGTGGTGCAGGATGCATTCAATGTAGGCGTCGCTGGAGAACGGCACGCCATGGCGTTGTTGTTGATAGATTTGTTCAGCGAGGCATTCAAAAACCTGGTGCGCCGCGTGGTGCTCGTCGTTCAGCTTGGCACACAATTTGGCATAAGCTGCACGAATGCCGGGGGGTTGGTCAATGCTCACCTGTTCTGCCACAGCCAAATGCATGGACAAATGCAGGAATGGATTGCTTCGCCCTGCCTCAACTGAATAATCTTTGGCCAGAACGGCCTCCGGTTCCTCATCGAAGGTCGGGAAATACTCTGGATGCCGAGTCATCCACTGCAAGGCGAGGCTCTCGGCTTCACTCAGTGGTTGTTCTTGATGGTATTTCTTCCAGGTGTTCATGAAAAACAGCCTGGCTTGGTCGCGGGTGGGGTTAAACATGAACGTGCTACTCTCGTTTGGCGCTGTTACGCCTTGGGGGTGTCGAAAAAACACACATTGAGGCGATTGTTGCGCGGTGGTGTGATGACTTGTTTGCCCTGGCTTAACCACGCGGCTTGCCCAAACACCCCAAGCCATTCAGTCCGGGGAAATGCCTGCAACACGGAAGCGATGTCGTTTTCATCGGCGTGGCACAAATGGCTGCGCTCAAATCCGCTGAACATGATGCCCATGGACGGCCCCTGTTCACCAAATGTGGTGTGCAGTGCCGCCTGCCACTGGGGCAGCTCCTGCGCAATCGCTTGTTGGGTGCGCCTGGCGAGTCGAACCCGTTGGCCTTTCATCACCGGCGCTGCCAGGCCCAATGTGCCATCGGCGTGGATTTCCATCACGGGAACCCAGCTTTCTCCTTGCTCGTGGATCACCTGCAAGCGCAAACCCACCGGGCGTGTTTGGTGTTCAGGGCAGTTCAATGCTTGCGCAGCTGTCTGCCCCTCCACACCAATGAGAAACAGACCATTGCTTTCAGTCACGGTTTGTACGTCTGTGAAAAAAGTCAATCCTTCGGAATTGAAAACAAGTGGGGACTTCACCCGGAGGGTGGTTTGGCAAAAATCTTCGTGGCATGCCCGTCCGTTTTCAATGCGAGGCATTTTGGCGTAGTTGGCACCGTAAGACAGCAGTCCTAGCGTGTTGGCTTGGAGAAGGGCAGAGTCTGGCTCCACCGTGTTGATTTCCGAGCTGGCCAGCAAGGCCTGTTCATTCTCGATCAAGCACAGGTTAAGGCTGTCAGCCTCATGGCTTTTGCTTTCAAAAATCTCGCCAAACAGGCCAATCACCAGGGCGGGTTTGTCAAAAAACACTTGTCCCTGGCCGAGTAAACCACTTGCACACCCCCCCCACACATTCATGCAATTGGTTTTTGCCATGCAGGCGTGAGCAAGATCTTCCAGCAGGGGGGCGTAATGGGGCGTGCATATCAAAAGCACCCTGCTCACATAATCGGAGTGCCTGCGAAGGTTTGCCTTTTCCATGGCCCGGGCCAACAATTGAAGGCCATGGTCCAGTGTCGCTTCTTCAAAATCTTGTGCACAAATTGCGTGGCTCATTGCGTTTTCTTTTTAAACTCACACAGATCCACGATACTACAACGTGCGCACTCCGGTTTGCGGGCTTTGCACACATAGCGACCGTGGAGTATTAACCAGTGGTGGGCGTTCTGCATGTACTCTTTGGGCACCAGACGCACCAACCTTTTCTCAACTTGCAGCACATCTTTGCCGGGGGCAAGCCCCGTTCGGTTACTCACCCGAAAGATGTGGGTGTCGACGGCCATGGTGGGTTGACCAAAAGCGGTGTTGAGCACCACGTTGGCGGTTTTTCTACCCACGCCCGGCAGGCTTTCAAGGTCTTCACGGTTGGCGGGCACTTCGCCGTTGAATTTGTCCCGAAGAATTTCTGCGGCTTGCACAAGGTGCTTCGCCTTGGCGCGAAACAGGCCAATTGTCTTGATGTACTCTTCAACGCCAGCCACGCCGAGTGCGGCGATCGCCGCGGGGGTGTTGGCCACCGGGAAGAGTTTTCGGGTGGCAATATTCACGCCCTTGTCAGTAGCCTGGGCACTGAGCAACACGGCAGCGAGAAGCTCAAAAGGGGTGCTGTACTCCAATTCAGTTTTGGGTTCCGGGTTGGCCGCCTGGAAGCGCCGGAAAATTTCGGAGCGTTTTTCTTTGTTCATGATGCGTTGGTGCGACGGGCTCGGGCGCGAGTCAATGCCGCCTCGACAACAGCCCGCTTTTTGGCAAGCTCCGCATCAGCGGTTTGGGGGCTTTGATTTAACTCGTCCAGTTTGAGTAGCGCTTTGCCTTCCAGTCGCTGGGCCTGGGTTTCTTTTTGGAGCAGAAGACGAAGGTTTCGCTGTTGCATGCGGTTGCGGGCGGCGTGGGCCATCTCGGTATTCCATGCGCCATGCTCGGGCATGAACACCATGTCGATGCAATCGACCGGGCAGGGCGGGATGCAAAGTTCACAACCTGTACACAAGGCTGCGATCACGGCGTGGCGGCGTTTGCTGCTGCCTACAATGGCATCCACCGGGCAAGCCTTGATGCACAGGGTGCAACCAATGCAATGCTCAGGGTTGATGCTGGCAATGTGCCGTTCAATGGTAATGCCGCAAGTGTGGTCCAAGGGTTTTTCTGGTTTGCCCAGTAGCTTGGCCAGGGCCGAAATGGTGGGTGTTCCACCCGGTGGGCAACGATTGAGGTCGGCTGTATCACTGGCCATGGCCTGCGCGTATGGCAGGCAACCCTCAAACCCGCATTGTCTGCACTGGGTTTGGGGCAACAAGTCATCTAGCTGTTGGGCAAGGTTCTCATGCATTGGCAGCAATGAATTCGCGGATCTTCGGATAAATGATTTCACGCCAGCGGCGACCGCTGAAGATACCATAATGTCCGCATTCCGGGGCTTCAAAATGCTGCTTCTTCTTGGCGGGCAAGCCTTTGCAAAGGTCGAGCGCGGCCTTGGTCTGGCCCACGCCGGAAATGTCGTCAAGCTCGCCTTCAATCGTGAACAGGGCCACGTTTTTGATGTCGGCGGGCCTCACCAGCTGGCCGCGCACTTCCCATGTGCCGCATGGCAGGGCGTGGTCTTGGAACACGGTTTTTATGGTGTCCAGGTAATACTCGGCAGGCATGTCAAGCACTGCATTGTATTCATCGTAGAATTGCCGATGGCTTTCAGCGCTTTCACCATCGCCTTCCACCAGATGCATGTAAAAGTCGTAATGGCTTTGCACGTGGCGGTCGGGGTTCATGCTGACAAACCCCAAGTGTTGCAAGAATCCGGGATACACGCGTCGCAGGTAACCTGGGTAGGTGTGCGGCACGGTGTAAATCACATTGTTTTCAAACCATGAATAAGGCTTTTTGGTGGCCAGGGCATTCACTTCTGTGGGGCTTTGGCGCGTGTCAATTGGCCCGCCCATCATGGTCATGCTCTTGGCCTGCTTGGGGTCGTTGTTGCTGGCCATCAAGCTGACTGCGGCCATGACTGGCACGGTTGGTTGACAAACTGAAATCAAATGAACGTCCGGCCCCAGCAGTTGAATGAACTCGATGCAGTAATGCACGTAGTCGTCCAAGCGGAATGCGCCCTCAGACAGGGGCACCATGCGCGCGTCCACCCAGTCTGTGATGTACACATCGTGGTCTTGAAGCAGTGTTTTCACGGTGTCGCGCAGCAGGGTGGCGTGGTGCCCTGACAAGGGGGCCACCACCAAGACCTTGGGCTGCTTGGTCAGGGGTTTTGACTCGCTTGGAATGAGTTTGCGAAAGTGTATGAGTTTGCAAAACGGTTTGGTTTCAACAATCTCTTGGGCAATCGAGACTTCCCTGCTGCCGCATTTCACGGTCTTGATGCCAAATTCTGGCTTTTCATACTCCTTGCCCAGGCGGTACATCAACTCAAAACCGGCTGCAATGCGGCGGGACAATGGGGTGTGTGCCAGGGGGCTGAATGGGTTGCTGTACATTTTTGCACCGGCCTCAGCCCACACGGTCATGGGGTTAAGCAGTGCACGTTGCAGTTCGTGTAGTTGGTACAGCATGAAGCCTCCAAAAACCTGGACCAGGCGGATGAGTTGTATGTGGAAACAGGATGGCCCTTTGTACAGGGGTCAGCGTGCAATTATCTTGCAAATCATTGTGCATTGCAACATTCGCATTTCACATGCAAACGTTTTTCACTCATCGCAGTATTTACCAGTAGTTTTCGACGGCAATTTCACCCGGGCTGTTTCGGCGTGCTGCCTTGTAACCCTGTTGCTTGAGCACTTCACGAATGTCGGTGACCATTTCCGGGTTGCCACAAATCATAAAGCGGCTTCTCTGAGGGTTCATGACCAATCCGGTTGCAGCTTGCAGGCGCCCGTTCTCAAGCAGTGTTGTGATTCGTTCATTCAGGCAAGCAGGCAATGTTTGGCGTGTAACCACCGGCACATAAAAAAACCGCTGCTTCACATCGTCAATCAGTTCAGACAATTCGGGGTGGGTGGTGAAGCTTTGAATCATGTCCTGGTAGACAAGTTCTTCGGCGGTGCGGGCGCTGTGCACCAGCACGATTCGCTTGAATTGCTCCCAGGTCAGCGGATCGTGGAGTATCGACAAGAAGGGCGCCAGGCCGGTGCCCGAGCCCAATAGCCACAAATCGTCGCCGGATTCAAAACGGGAGGTGGTCAAAAAACCGAAACTGGTTTTGTCGATGTAAACGGGGTCACCAACCTTGAGCCGGCTCAGGTGGCTGGTGAATGCCCCATCTGGAACCACGATCGAGAAAAATTCCAGGTGCTGCTCGTATGGGCTGGACACCATCGAGTAGGCTCGCCAGATGATGCCCGGCTCGCCGGAGAGATTCAGTGTGTTTTCGACACCCAGCCGGGCAAACTGCCCGGCGGCGAACCTGTAGCCGCTTGGGCGGGTGCACTTGAAAGAGAACAACTTGCCGGGTACCCAAACCCGGAGGTCTGTGATGGTCTCCCGGGTGAATTTGTCTTGGGTGTCCTGCATGGTACTGCGCAAGTGGTCTTATTTCTCGAGGTACTGAAGCTTGTCTTTCACGTCTTTCCAGTCATCGGCGTCGGGCAAGTGTTCTTTCATGCGGGTGATGCTTGGCCAACCCTTGGCCAGTTCGACGTTCATTTCGATGAATTTGACTTGGTCGGCTGGCACGTCTTCTTCGGCGTAGATGGCGTTGACGGGGCATTCTGGAATGCACACCGCACAGTCGATGCACTCATCGGGGTCGATCACCAAAAAGTTTGGGCCTTCGCGGAAGCAATCCACAGGACATACGTCCACACAGTCTGTGTATTTGCACTTGATGCAGGATTCTGTAACTACGTGAGTCATGGCGGCTGGTAAAGGGGATCCAATTAACACGGTATTGTAATCCATCGGCGCAGGCCTTGCCTGAGCAAGCCCTCAAATTATGCGGGCTGCATGGGGGCATTCCCTAGGCGCATGGTGCAGGGGGATTGCCTATAATTCAATGACCGAACCTTTTTGTGGACAGGGGAGTCTGTGAGCCAATCCGCCGTTGATGATGAACTGAACACCAGCATTGCGCGTGCAGAAATTCTTGGTCGCATTCGGACCTTGCAGGGGCGGCCTGACAGTTTTCGATCCAATGAAGTTGCGCAGGCGCAGGCTTACATGGATCGCCATGAGCGCGGCCCCGGCCCCTCAGCGGTGGACAATCTGGTCGAGCTGTTTGTGGAGCGTTCCAAGGCCATGCTGTGCAGCGTTGCCCGAGTACCAAGCTTTGACCATGCCACACGCGCCTGCGCCAGTTACATTGCCGAGCACCAATTGCAGGGCATTCCTGCCATTTGGCCCAGCTTGGCCAGCCTGGATTGGGCGGCGGCGGGTTTGAAAGTGCGTGTGGGTTCGCCCGGTGGGGGTGATTTGATTGGCATCAGTGGCGTGGCGTATGCAGTGGCAGAGACCGGAACGCTGGTGTTTGCCAGCAGGCCAGATGAGCCGGCCAGCACCCATTTGCTGCCAGAAACCCACATCGCCCTAGTGAGCAGGGCGCAGGTGGTTCATACCATGGAAGATGCTTTTGCCCGTCTGCGTGAAGACGGGCGAGCCATGCCGCGGGCGTTGAATTTTGTCTCGGGCCCATCCCGCACGGCCGACATTGAGCAGACCATTGTGCTGGGGGCGCATGGCCCGTACCGGGTGCATTTGGTCTTGGTGGGATAAGACGCATGTCCAAACCAGCGCGTCGTGCATTTGTGCAAAAGGCCTTGGCCGTGACGGCGGGTGGGCTGGTGGCCGCCGCGCATCAAACACAAGCCGCAGCGCCTGCCCTTGTGAAGGGCACGCGCCCGATTGTATTGAAGTTCCAGAGCACTTGGCCCACGCGTGACATTTTCAATGAATTTGCGCAGGACTTTGCGAAAAAGGTCAACGACATGTCGGGTGGGGAGTTGCGCATTGATGTGTATCCCACCAACAGCATCGTGAAGGCTTTTGGTATTCAAAATGCTGTGCACAAAGGCCAACTCGACGGCGGGCATGGGGTGCCCACCTACTGGCATGATCGCCACCCCGCGTTTTCGCTATTTGGCAGCGGGCCCAGTTTTGGCATGAGTTCCAACCAAATTCTCGCCTGGTTCCAGTACGGCGGCGGCCAGCAGCTGTACGACGAGCTGGTGCAGAAAGAGATGAACCTGAACATCCAGGGTTTCATGTACGGTCCGCTGACTGCCCAACCCTTGGGGTGGTTTAAAAGCCGGATCAACAGCGTGAAGGATCTGGACAAGCTGAAGTTTCGCGCGGTTGGTCTGGCTGCTGAAGTGTTCAAGGAGCTTGGGGTAAACACCACAGCATTGCAGCCTGCCGACATTGTTCCGTGGTTGGACAAAGGGTTGATCGATGCGGCGGAGTTCAACAATCCCAGCTCCGATCGGGCGCTGGGTTTCCCAAGCGTGTCGTCCGTTTGCATGATTCGCAGCTTTCACCAAAGTTGCGAAGTCTTCGAGGTGATTTTCAACAAAGACAGATTTGACAGCTTGTCGTTTTCGCTGCGCTCCATCATCCGTTACGCCTTGCAGGCGTCGTCGGCTGATTTGAGCTGGAAAGCGTCTGACCGTTTTTCGACCGACTATGAGGAGATGCGTCGCAAGCAAGGTGTGCGCTATTTCCACACACCGGATGATATTTTGAAGGCCCAGCTGGCCGCCTGGCGAAAGATCATCGCGCGTGAATCGGCCAACAGTGGCATCTTCCGGCGCATCATCGAGTCCCAGATGCGGTTTGCACGCCGGGTGGTCGGGTTTGAGAACGATGTCACGCCCTCATCAAAAATGGCCTATGACTTCTGGTTTGCTGCTGTTTAGAGGCTTGCTGCGGTACACTTGGGCACGTGCAAACCACCAAAAAGAGTGAACCATGGCCGATATTCATGCACACCGCACCCACAATCTGTCTCTTGACGAAGCTCGGGGCATAGCCCAAAAGCTTGCGGACCAATTGCAGAAAGAATTTCAACTGGACAGCCATTGGCGTGGCAACACCCTGAATTTCAGCCGATCGGGTGTGAAGGGCACTCTGGATGTCACCGACAAGGACATCTCCCTAGACATTTCCCTGGGCTTTATGCTGAAAGCCTTCAAAGGGAAAATACAATCCGAGATTGATAAAAACCTAGACAAAATGTTTGCTTAAAAAGGCTTGCACACTGGGGTATTTCAATTTGAATCCAAGCCTGTGCATTGTTCTGGATCGTATTCTTCTTGACTCGGCCATGAAGCTCCACATCATGGGGCTTACCTGTGCTTTCACCTCATCCCGTGACAGGCGGGGTGGGGGTGGCAGGCCAGTGGCCCTGGCCACAGCCTCGAAATAATCGCCCATTTTTGTGGGCGCTTCATCGCATGCGTTGACAAGCGCCCAGGTCAAGGTTTTGCGATTGACCCACAGCGCCAAACGCGCCAGATCGAACTCATGAATGTGGTTAGACCAAGAGTCCTGGCTTGGCACGATCGCTGGCGTGCCAGCC
This sequence comes from Limnobacter sp., assembly GCA_036275255.1. GTDB lineage: Bacteria > Pseudomonadota > Gammaproteobacteria > Burkholderiales > Burkholderiaceae_B > Limnobacter. Next base: position 14,179 of record DASUEC010000311.1, read on the forward strand.
CTGAGCCTGTCTGTGGGCAAGCGCTCATCACCATAAATACCTGGCGCGCGCAGCACATGCACAGCCACGCCACGGCTTAGCCCAAGGCGCACTTGCCTTTCGGCCTGAACCCTGCGCTTGGCCCGTTCCGAGTTCGGGTTCACGGGGGTGCGTTCGTCAATCCAATCGCCTTGTGTATTGCCATACACCCCGGTGGTGGAAATATAAGTCAGCACCGGCCTGCCTTTGTTCAACAGGCGTGCGCGCGTACCAAGCCAGAGCACAGCTTTGCGTAAGGTGGTGTCCAAGGGGGTGGCTGTGTTGGGTGGGGCCATCCAGATGATTCGGTTGCACACGCTGAGCATGCGCAGCAGATGTCGGGATTGAAGCAGGTCCACGCACATTGGTCTGGCGCCTGTGGCGGCAATCCGTTCACGCTTGACATGGGCGCAATCCCCAGCCCGGTAAGACGCAGTAAAATAAGGCCCAGTGCACTGTTTTAACAGGGTCATGCCCACTTGGCCGCAACCTGCAATCGCAATGCGATTTCGCCTGAATGCGCGTGGGCGACTCCGCCTGTAGAACAGGGTCGGTTCGGTCTCAGAATCACGGAATGCAGTTTGATGAATCACAGTGTAGATGTACTTCCCAGCCAAAAGCAGTTTGAGTGCGAGCCCGATGAGTCCATACTCAGCGCAGCATTGCGGTCAAACATTATTTTGCCATATGGTTGCAAAGACGGCGCTTGCGGCTCATGCAAGGCCGATCTGCTGGAAGGGCAGGTGGACTACGGAAGTTATCAGTCACGCGCCTTGAGTGAAGATGAGCGTGTGCGGGGCAAGTTGCTCACCTGTTGTTCCAAGCCACTGGGGCCGATCACCATCAAGGTCCGCGAGTTGAGTGGCTTGGGCGACATCCCTGTCAAAAAGATGCCTTGCCGCGTACAAAGCATCACCAGGCCTGCACCCGATGTGGCAATTTTAAAATTGCAGTTGCCAGCCAACGAGGTGTTGCAATTCCTGGCTGGCCAGTACATTGAGTTCATGTTGAAGGATGGTTCTCGCCGCAGCTACTCCCTGGCCAATGCCCCGTATCAGGAGGGTGGTATCGAGCTCCATATTCGTCACATGCCCGGTGGGCTTTTTACCGACCATGTGTTTGGTGCCATGAAAGAGCGCGAAATTTTGCGTTTTGAAGGGCCCATGGGCACGTTCTTTTTGCGTGATGATGGGCGCAAGCCGGTGGTTTGCCTCGCCAGCGGAACGGGCTTTGCCCCCATGAAGTCTTTGCTCGAACAAGCATTTTTCAAGGGCAACGATCGCCAGTTCGTGTTGTATTGGGGGGGGCGAACCAAGGCTGACCTGTACATGATGGAACTGGCGCAAGCCTGGGCAGACCAACATGGCAATTTCAAGTTTGTGCCGGTACTTTCAGAACCCACACCGGCGTGCACATGGCAAGGCCGCACTGGGTTTGTTCATCATGCGGTGATGCAAGATTTTCCGGATCTCTCTGCCCACCAGGTTTACGCGTGTGGTGCGCCAATTGTGGTGGATTCGGCACGTCGGGATTTTGTCGCAGCTTGCGGCCTGCCTGAAGAGGAATTTTTCGCCGATTCCTTCACTTCTCAAGCGGATCAGGCTTAGGGGTTTGGGCGGGGGATTCGCCCAGGTAGGCTTCCCGAATCCTGGGATCGTCAATGAGTGCGGCTGCCTCGCCTTGAATCTCTATAAGCCCAGAATCCATAACGTAAGCCCGGTTGGCAATTTGCAATGCGATGTGTGCATTCTGTTCGACCAGAAGAATGGTCATGCCTTGTTGGTGAATGGCTTGAACCACTTCAAAAATTTTTTCAACCATGATGGGGGCAAGACCCATGCTGGGTTCATCCAGCAGAAGGCATTTGGGGCGCCCCATCAGTGCCCGTGCAATGGCCAGCATTTGCTGCTCCCCGCCACTCAAGGTGCCTGCCAGTTGTTTGCGACGTTCTTTCAAACGCGGGAACACCTCAAACCAATGGGCCTTGTCTTCTTCAATGGCCTGCTTGTTGCTGCGTCCTGAAGCCCCCAGCTCCAGATTTTCTTCGATGCTCATGCGTGTAAACACGCCGCGTCCTTCGGGCACCAAAGCCATGCCAAGCCCCAGTCGTGCATGCGCAGGCAGTTGTTGCAAATCGTGTTTGCCATCCAGGGTGGCCCGGTGTGCGTGGAAAGGAAGCAGGCCCGCCAAAGCTTTCAGTGCAGTGGTTTTGCCAGCGCCATTGCAGCCAATCAGGCACACAAGCTCACGGTCTTTCACGGCCAGGGAAATGCCTTTGACTGCCTGCACGCCGCCGTAGCTCACTGTCATGCCTTGCACTTCAAGCATGGTGAAGGCCCCCCAGGTAAGCCTCAATCACAGCCGGATTGGCTTGCACCTCTGCGGGCGTCCCTTGTGCAATCACCTTGCCATAGTCCAGCACGGTCACTTCGTCGCAGATGCCCATCACCAGTTTCACATCGTGCTCGATGAGCAAGATGGATGTTCCGTCATTTCGGATGCGGGTAATCAATTCGCGCAAGCGCAGTTTCTCGGTGGCATTCATGCCGGCGGCGGGTTCATCCAGGGCCAGCAATCCCGGCTCGCTCGCCAAGGCGCGGGCAATCTCAAGCTTGCGTTGGTCACCGTATGAAAGCTCGGTCGCCAGGTGACTCGCGTATGTGGCGATGCCAACGTATTCCAGCAATGCAATCGCTCTGGCACGAATTTGCTCCTCTTCACGGCGTTGGGCTGGGGTGCGCAACACGGAGGCCAGCACACCTTGCCTGGTTTTGGTGTGCATGCCGATGGCCACATTCTCGAGGGCTGTCATGGATTTAAACAGACGGATGTTCTGGAATGTGCGCGATATTCCCATTCGAGCGACGGCTTCCGGGGAGCTTGGTTTGTAAGGTTGGCCGCGAAATACAAAATCTCCGGAATCTGCCTGATAGTGGCCCGTGATCAGGTTGAAGCAGGTGGTTTTGCCTGCGCCATTGGGCCCAATCAAACCATACACCTGGCCTTTGCTAATCTGCAGATCGACTGCTTGGACAGCTTGCAAGCCCCCGAAGCGCTTGCTCACCCCGGTTACGCGTAACAATTCTGTGGTTGCAGGCCTCATTGCGCATTTCCTTTGCGCTCGGGCCACAAGCCCTTGGGTTTGTAGAGCATCACCAAAACCATGGTGAGGCCATAGAGCAGGGATCGAAGAATCTCGGCGTCCAGCAACACTTTGCCAAACAGCATTTCTTGTAGCGGAGTAACGATTTCGCGCAGCACCTCCGGAAAGCCAGCCAGCAGCAAGGCGCCCAGCACAACGCCAGGAATGTGGCCCATTCCACCCAGCACCACCATGCAAAGCACGATGATGGATTCCATCAAGCCAAAAGACTCTGGGCTAATGAAGCCCTGAAATGCAGAGAACATCGCGCCTGCCACACCACCAAAAGATGCACCCAAAGCAAAGGCCAGCAGTTTCATGTTGCGCGTGTTGATGCCCATGGATTTGGCGGCGATCTCGTCATCCCGAATTGCTGCCCAGGCCCGCCCAACGCGACTGTGCTGCAAGCGCATGCACACCACAATGATCCCGATGGTGAGGGCCAGAAACAGGTAGTAGTACAAATGCAGCGCCGGCACATCCACGCCCAGCAATTCAACCGTGCGCGCAAATCGGATGTCGCCAATTTCAACAGGCTCAATCATGTTGATGCCCTGCGGCCCATTGGTGATGTTGACTGGGGCATTGAGGTTGTTCAGAAAAAGACGGATGATCTCGCCAAAGCCCAGGGTGACAATGGCCAGGTAATCCCCGCGCAGTCTCAGGGTTGGGGCACCCAAGAGCACGCCGAATATTGCTGCCACCAATGCCCCTAGGGGAATGATCACCCACACTGAGGCATGCAGGCCGTCTGGAAACATGGCGGCAATCGTCTCAAAATTGTCGGTGAGGTGCGGTGAGGCAAGCAAACCGTACAAGTATGCGCCCACGGCATAAAATGCGATGTAGCCCAAATCCAGCAGTCCTGCAAAGCCCACGACAATGTTCAGGCCCAAGGCGAGCATGACGTAAAGCAATGCAAGGTTAAGCACCCGGACCCAACTGTTGCCGACCATGCCCGCAAGCCAGGGCAAAGCCAGGAGCATGGCGGCCACGGCTGCCAGCACAATGAGTTGGTGTGTAAGCATGGGCTTGCTCATGCCCGCTCTGCCACACGTTCGCCAAGCAGGCCGGATGGCCTGAGCGTGAGCACGAGAATGAGCACTGCAAAGGCAAAAATGTCCTGGTAGTGCGAGCCCAAAAATCCACCTGTGAGCGTGCCCAGATACCCCGCGCCCAAACTTTCAACGATGCCCAGCAGCAACCCGCCAAGCATGGCACCGTAAATATTTCCAATTCCACCCAGCACGGCTGCGGTGAAGGCTTTGAGCCCTGGCAAAAATCCCATGTAAAAATGTGCCACCGCGTAGTTGGCTGCCACCATCACGCCAGCCACACCCGCCAAGGCGGCCCCAATCACGAACGTTGCAGAAATGATGTGGTTTGGGTTGATGCCCATGAGGCTGGCAATGGCGGGGTTTTCTGCGGTGGCCCGCATGGCGCGCCCCAGGCGGCTTTTGTTCACCAAGAGGGTCAGTCCCACCATCAAAAGGCCTGACACCACAATGATCAAAACCTGCACCGGTGTGATGGACACCGTTCGTTCAAAGTCCATCGCGGGGGTGGCTGGGAAATGAAGCAGGGTGATCGGTTCGCTGGACAGGGTGGTGGGGAAGATGAGGTAGTTGCGGCCCCAGATAATCATGGCCAGTGTTTGAAGAATGATCGACACGCCAATGGCCGAGATGAGCGGAGCAAGGCGCGGGGCGTTTCGAAGGGGGCGGTAGGCGAGCTTCTCAATGGTGAAGCTGACAGCCATGCACACAGGCACCGCACACACCACACCCACGGTGAGCAGCACCCAGCCTGGCATGTCTGGGTAAAGCCCGACCGTGAGGCTGATGGCTGAAAACGCCACCATGGCGCCCACCATAAGCACTTCACCGTGTGCAAAGTTGATCAGCCCCAGCACACCGTAAACCATGGTGTAGCCCAAAGCGACCAACGCATAAATGCTGCCCAACACAACACCATTGATTAACTGCTGAATGAAGATATCCATGCCGTGGTTTGAGGGGTCACCATTCGAATGCGTTGATCACAAGAATATTACAAAGCGCCGTCAATTGAATCGCGTGGCATGAAAACATTTGCCTAAATCGCCTTCGATCAGGCCCAAACGCCTGTGCGCAACAATCAAATTCGGTGCTACATTGAGCATTCAGCGCCACAGGGCTGTGGGTGTGCGCCATTCATCTCAATTTAATCACCGAGGACAGGCATGAATAAAAGCGGGTTTCTGAAACGGTTTGCTGTGTTGGGTTTGTGCAGTGCAGGTACAGCGGTTGGCATGGCATTCAGCACCCCGGTGCTGGCCAAGGAAGTGCTCGTTAAGATTGGGCACATCGCCCCACTGTCGGGGCCACAGGCGCATTATGGCAAAGACAATGAATCGGGTGCGCGCTTGGCCATCGACGACTTGAACGCCATGAAAATTCAGTTGGAAGGCGGCACTGCAAGATTTGAGCTGGCACCCGAGGACGATGCAGCCGATCCAAAAACTGGCGCAATCGTTGCACAAAAATTGTGTGACATGAAGGTCAATGGCATTGTGGGGCACCTCAACAGCGGCACAACCATCCCGGCTTCCCGCATTTATTATGATTGCGGCATTCCTCAAATCACGCCCTCAGCAACCACCCCCAAGGTGACTCAGCAAGGTTTCGAGTCGGTCTTCCGTGTGATTGCTCACGATGGCGTGTTGGGTGTGGCCTTGGCAAAGTTCACTGTGACCGATTTGAAAGCCAAGCGGGTCGTGGTGATTGACGACCGCACCGGCTATGGTCAACCGTTGGCAGACATCTATGCCAAAAACGTGCAGGCCAATGGCGCGCAAGTGGTTGAACGTCATTACACGAATGACAAGGCCACCGATTTTGCGGCCATCCTGACCGCGGTTAAACGCGCCAACCCCGATGTGGTCTTTTATGGCGGCATGGATGCTCAAGCTGGCCCCATGTTGCGTCAAATGAAGCAACTGGGCATCAAGGCCACCCTGATTGGCGGCGATGGCATTTGCACCACAGAGCTGAGCAAGCTGGGAGGAGACAATGTGGGCAGCAATGTGATTTGCGCAGAAGGCGGGATGGCCTTGAGCAAAATGCCTGGTGGTCCTGCCTTCGAAAAGCGATTCAAGGCCAAGTACAAGGCCGACATTCAGGTGTATGCCCCATTTGTTTATGACGCTGTGATGACCATGGGCATGGCGATGAAGGCTGCCAAGTCGGCCGACCCTAAAAAATACCTGCCAAAGTTGAAGGCGATTCAGCACCAGGGCGTGATCGGCACCATTGCATTTGACGACGTTGGCGACATTAAAAATGCAGCGGTGACTGTGAACACATTCAACAAGCAAGGCAAAACGCCATTGAAGGTTTTGCAGTGATTGGTGTCTGCAGCCCGGAGTCACTTTGCAACTTTTGCCTGATTGGGTAGAACCACTTCTGAACTGTTTGTACTTAAAAGGGTTGGTCCATCTGGTGTACCTGTTGGGCTGACGAAACTGCCCGGTGTTCGGGGTCTGCGTGCCCCGTTCGGGTTCACACTGAACGTCTTAGAGAGGTTTCAATGAGTTTCTGCAGCATCCGTGGTGTTGTCGGTGGTATTGCGTTGTTGGTGTCCATGGCTGCCAACGCACAAAACGATTTTCCGAACAAAACCGTTACTCTGGTGGTACCGTTCGCCGCTGGCGGCACCACCGACATTGTGGCTCGCATTGTCGCCGACAAACTCAGCAAAGAGCTGGGGCAAGCGGTGGTGGTTGACAACCGGGGCGGCGGCGGCGGAAGCATTGGCACCGGCCTGGTTGCCAAGGCGGCTCCCGATGGTTATACCCTTGGCGTATCAACATTTTCAACGCATGCCGTGCTTCCTGCCTGTAATCCGAAACTGGCCTACAATCCAGTCAAGGATTTCAAGGCAATCACCAACATGGCGCGTGTGCCCAATGTGCTCACGGTCAACCCCAAGTTTCCTGCGCAGGATTTCGCCCAATACCTGGCCCACGTAAAGCAAAACCCGGACAAACTCAGTTACGCCACCTCCGGGCAATGCAGCATTCAGCAAATGGTGGGGGAGCAGTTTCAGTTGGCCACTGGCACCAAGATTCTTCATGTGCCGTATCGCGGGGCTGGCCCTGCGCTCAACGACCTCTTGGGCGGCTCGGTAGACATGATGTTTGACAACTTGCCGTCTTCCATGTCGCACATTCAATCTGGCCGCCTGAAGGCGATGGCCGTGGCCTGGCCAAAGCGTGTGGATGGCTTGCCCAACGTGCCCACCTTTGCCGAATTGGGCTTGCCGGCAGTCAATGATTCGGTGTGGTACGGTTTGGTGGCACCAGCAGGTACGCCCGATGCCATTGTGAAGCGTTTGCACGAAGCCACTGTGAAAGTATTGGCCATGCCCGATGTGCAGGAGCGTTTCCGAAAAAGTGGTGCTGAACCTGTGGGCAATCTGCCCGCTGAACACGCCGCAGAAATCGCAGCCGAAATGAAAAAGATGGCTGATTTGGTGAAGCGTCAAAACATCCAGTTCGACGGGTCTTGAGCAGCGCTGCTTGCCCAAACAAAAAAGCCAGCTTGTTTGAAGCTGGCTTTTTTTATTTGCGCACAAAGGGCTAGATCACAGGGTAAGCACCCAGTCAGCCAGTTTTTTGGCCTCTGCTTCTGTTACGTTTTGTGCAGGCATGGGCACGGGGCCCCAAGCGCCCTTGGTTCCGTTTTTGATTTTGCCTGCCAGCATGTCTGCTGCACCGGCTTGGCCTTTGTACTTGGCTGCAACGTCTTTAAATGCCGGGCCAACCACTTTCTTTTGTACCTGGTGACAGGCCAAGCAAGCCTTGCTTTTGGCCAGTGCCTCGTCGGCGCTGGCGGCAAAAGGCATGGCAACCATGGTGGCTGCGATGGCCAATACACCCATTTGCTTCTTCATACTGAACTCCTCGTCTTTTTCAGTTTGTACGTCTCACAACGCATCGAGGGTCATTTTGGCAGACAAATCCGCTGTTTGTCATGTCAAACAGCGTGATTTTCTGCCTCCTGCGTGTTGTTTTAAAGTTTACATGCCCAGGTCGCCGTCGGTGACAGCCCCTTTGCTCGCACTGCTGGCCAGGGCTGCAAATTTGGCAAGCACGCCAGTGGTGTAGCGGGGCTTCGGCTTCACCCAGGCGGCTTTGCGTTTGGCCAGTTCTTCATCGCTTACATGCAGCTCAAGCACTTTTTTGTGGGCATCCATGGTGATGCTGTCGCCTTCTTGTACCAGGGCGATGGTGCCGCCTACATAAGCCTCGGGGGCCACGTGACCCACCACCATGCCCCAGGTGCCGCCCGAGAAGCGGCCATCGGTGATCAAGCCCACGGTTTCTCCAAGGCCCTTGCCTATGATCGCCGACGTGGGGGCGAGCATTTCAGGCATGCCCGGGCCGCCTTTTGGTCCCAGGTAACGCAACACCAAAATGTCACCGTCCTTGATTTTGTCTCCCAAAATGGCATCCATGGCACTTTGTTCATCGTCAAAGACGCGGGCAGGCCCTGTGATCACAGGGTTCTTCAGGCCTGTGATTTTGGCCACTGCTCCCTCCGGGGCCAGGTTGCCCTTGAGAATGGCCAGGTGCCCCTGTTTGTACAGTGCTTTTTCGATGGGCATGATGACATTTTGATCAGCGCGTGGCACCGATGGAATGTCTGCCAGTGTTTCGGCAATGGTTTTGCCGGTGATGGTGATGCAATCGCCGTGCAGCAAGCCTGCGTCCAGCAGAATCTTCATGACCTGTGGAATACCGCCTGCCTCATGCAGGTCAGTGGCCACATACTGACCGGAGGGCTTGAGGTTGCAAATCACCGGGGTACGCAGGCGCACGCGCTCAAAATCTTCATAGTCCCAA
>DASUEC010000312.1:0-6321 GCA_036275255.1 Limnobacter sp.
AGGCAAATCCTGCAACGCCTGCTCACACAAGCCATCGAAACCCTCTCCCGGCCGGTGGCAGGCATCAACACCGACCCGCAAGCAATCTCAAAAGCCGAGGCCCAGGTGCGCTTGGACACCCTGCCCAAACTGCAGGCGCTGCGACAGCACATTGAACAGGCCCAAAACGGACTGCTCGTGATGGCTTATGGCCTGGCAGCTTTGCTGGCCCTTGCCGCTGGCGTGATGGGCCTGCAATGGTGGGCCCACCAAAAGACCACAGCTTTGAACCAGCGCATCCAGTTGCTGGGGCGCGCCCTGCAGTCTCAGGAAGCCCAGCAAAACCAGCTTGCAGGCGCCCACCAGGCACTACAAGGCGTGCTCAAAGCACTCAACAAAAGCCAGCAACTTGAGCACCGCAGCACCCTGATACACATTGGCCAACAGCTTGAAGACCTCAGGCAGAGCGGGCAAACCGTGCTCCAGTTCGCCAAGTCATTTCACCAGTTATCTACCCAGGGCACGCAAGTGGCCAAAACTGCGCTGAACAGTGAGCAACGCAACCAAAAGGCCGACATGCACATGGAGATCATGCAGGCGCAATTGGAAGGCTTGCGGGGGGACATCCGCAGTGCCGCGCAAGGGCTGCGCAAAGCTGGTGAGGTGAGCAGACAGTTGCTGACCCGCCTGGATGATTCACAGCTTGAGCTGAGCCTTTCTGAGCCCGATCGAAATGCCCAGCTCCAGCACTTGGTGGAACAAAGTCAGCAAGCGCTGAAGGAAGCCATTGAAGGCCTGGTGTTGGCGAGCCAAAAGATCAACATGGGCCAGCACGAATCTCACAGGCTCGCCGAATACATGGCGGTGAATCAAACCGCTTGGGCCAACCTGCTCAATCAGATTGAACTGTATGCGGAATCTGCATCCAGCGAATCAGAGAAAGCCTTGCTGCTGGCCAAGCGCCTCATTGCAAACGGCCAACAACTCGCTGCACTGCCTTCGGCCAGGCCAGATCAAGCCGCCAAAGCACCGCCACAACTGCTGCCTTGACCGGCCGTGCAACCATAGCAATGGTCGCCAACCACCACATCGATCCCGTCAAGCGCATTGCGGCTTAAATCGGCCAGGGTGAGGGCACGACCGCTTGAATCCCGCACAGGCCAGCCCAGTTGCTGGTTAAAGTCGCAATCGTACAAAACCCCCTGGTAGTCGACCGACACAAGGCTACGGCACATCACAGCCTTGAGATTGGCTTCCTGATACGCGCCCTTCAAGGTGTTCATGTAGGCATCAAACGTGCCCTTGCTGATCAAGGTGCTGCCAAAGCGGGCAATCGGCATGTTGGTGATGGTCACCAAACTGTTGAAACGAACCCCGAATTTGTCAAACAACACGCGCTTGTAGTCGGCCTCCAGGCTGGCCTGCGGGGGCGGCAATGCCGGGCCTTGGGGATTGAACACCAGGTTCAGCGGCAAGTGCTCCCCGTACCCGCGGGCGTTGAGCATTTGAAGCCCCAGAATGCTCGCGTCAAACACCCCCTTGCCACGCTGCTTGTCCACGTTGTCTTCGAGGTAGCATGGCAACGAAGCAAAAATTTCAACCCGATGCTGGGCCAGAAAGTCAGCGAGGTCTTCATAGCCAGGCTCACTCAGAATTGTCAGGTTGCAACGGTCAATCACATGGACACCGGCATGCCGCGCAGCGGCCACCAATCGCTTGAAGCGCGGGTTCATCTCGGGTGCACCACCAGTCAGGTCCAGCTTTTTTACCCAGCCCTGCTGCATCAGGGCAATCAAACCGTCCACCTGCTCATCCTGCATAAGCTCGGTCCGATTGGGGCCGGCATTGACGTGGCAATGCGTGCAACTTTGATTGCAAAGGTAACCCAGGTTCACCTGCAGGGTCTCCAGGTTAAGTCGGGTGACCCTGGGGAATGTGGTGCTCTTGAGCAAGTGAACAGTAGAATGCATGAATACTCCGAATATGTGCTGCTCGCAGATTTCGCGCCTGTGTGGTGCGACAATACTGAAGATGGTAACAAACTAAAAACCCATTCGCTCGCCCCATGATTCAGGTTACAGTCAACAGCAAGATTCAAGAGATGCCCGCAGGCAGCACCGTGTCAGACCTGCTCAACAGCCTGCAGCTGGCGGGCAAGCGCATCGCCGTTGAAATGAATGGCGAGATTGTCCCCAAAAGCCGACACGCCAGCACCCCGCTTGAGCCTGGGGCTCAGCTGGAAATTGTTGTGGCGGTTGGCGGCGGTTAACGCCCATCACCTAGGAGCAGTAAAACCATGCGCAGTACCCATGACACCTGGCACGTCGGCCAGCGGGAATTCACCAGTCGCCTCTTGGTGGGCACAGGCAAATACGCCAGCCTGGAGCAAACCCGAGACGCCATTGCAGAAAGTGGGGCCCAAATTGTGACTGTGGCCATCCGCCGCACCAACATCGGCCAGAACGCCAATGAGCCAAGCCTGCTGGAGTATTTGCCCCCAAGCCAGTTCACCTACCTGCCAAACTCTGCGGGCTGCTACACCGCCAAAGACGCGGTGCGCACCTTGCGGTTGGGCCGGGAGCTTCTGGATGGCCACAACCTGTGCAAACTGGAGGTGCTGGGCGACCCCAATAACCTCTACCCTGACATGGATGAAACCCTGGTGGCCGCCAAAGAACTGGTGGCCGACGGGTTCGATGTGATGGTGTATTGCTCGGACGATCCCATCGCCGCCCGCAAGCTGGAGGAGATCGGATGCAAAGCCATCATGCCGCTGGCCTCTTTGATTGGCTCTGGCATGGGCATACTCAACCCATGGAACATTCACCTCATTCTCGAAAAAGCCACTGTGCCCGTGATTGTAGACGCTGGCGTGGGCACGGCCTCGGATGCGGCCATTGCCATGGAAATGGGCTGTGCCGGTGTGTTGATGAACACCGCAATTGCCAAAGCACAAAACCCCGTGCAAATGGCACGCGCCATGCGTTTGGCCACCCAAGCCGGCCGAGAGGCCTATTTGGCGGGTAGAATGCCGAAAAAGTTTTACACCGCCAGCCCGTCGTCCCCCGTGGAAGGCGTCATTTCCCCCAGCAAGCCATGACCGCACCGAGCCAAGCCACTGCACCTTCAATCGCCGAGGAAGACAACCCGTTTCGCAACAAGCACATTCGCAGCTTTGTGAAGCGACGGGGGCACATCTCCAGGGCGCAGGAGCGCGCCGTGGAACAAGGCATGCCCCGGTGGGGTATTGCCTATTCGGCCAACACGCAGATTGATTTTGAGCGTCAGTGGGGCAGGCAATCGGCCAACTGGCTCGAAATCGGTTTCGGCATGGGCGAAACCACCGCAAAAATCGCCGCAGCGCATCCACATGTGAATTACCTCGGTGTTGAAATCTACACCGCCGGCGTCGGCTCACTGCTCAAGAAAATCGAGGAGCAGGGCCTCCAAAATGTCCGGATTGTTTCTCATGACGTGGTGGAGGTGTTGCAGGACATGATCCCCGACCACAGCCTGGACAAAGTGCTCTTGTACTTCCCCGACCCGTGGCGAAAAAAAAAGCATCACAAACGCAGGCTTATCCAACCGGAGTTCGTTGCCAAGCTGGCCACCAAGATGAAACCGGGCGGTGTTTTGCATTGTGCAACCGACTGGGAAAACTATGCACATCACATGCTTGAAGTGCTCGAGGCTGCGCCAGACTGGACCAACCTGGCTGGCGCAGGGTTTTCCCCAAGGCCCGATGACCGCCCACTCACCAAATTTGAAAACCGCGGCCTGAAACTCGGCCATGGTGTCTGGGACCTTTTGTACCGCACCCACGCCTGAATTGCCAACCCGCTTGCGGTATGCCGAAAGCGAGAATCGTTTGATGTAATGCAAGCAATGCATTGCCTCACGCAAGCCCATGGCCTACCCACTTGATTTGAACGCCATATCAATTCCTCTGCAAGGCCTGTGGCTGGCTGTGCTGGGTGTTTGCCTTGTTGCTTGGGTTTTTCATTGTGTCCGCAAGCTGGTGCTGGAGCCGCTGCGAGAGCTCACAGTGGGCACACAAAAAATTTCACAAGGCAATTTTGATGTGCAGTTGGGCAACAGTCGACTGCGCGCAGTGAATGCACTGATCCACGCCATCAACCAGATGGCGCTGCGCTTGCAAGAACGCGAATTGCAAGCCAGACGAACCGCATATCAAGACCAGCTCACCCAGCTGAACAACCGCATCTACCTGACACTGGCCTTGGCCGATCGAACCAGTCGGGCGCGCGAGCCACTCTCGGTGCTCACCTGGAGCATTGACAACCTTGACACCATTCAAGAAGTGCTCGGGCATGAAGTGGCCGATCAAATCCTGATTCGAGTGGCCACCAAAGCCAGGCGCCTTTGCCGCGACAATGTCGTGCTGGCGCGCATCGAAGGGCCCGTGTTTTGTGTGGTCATGCCCCGCAGGCTGCTGGCATTGAAGCTTGCACAATACCCCTTGAAACGCTTGCTCCAGAGCGATCTTCGACTAAAAAACTACAAGCTTGACATACAAGGATACGCAGGCATTGCGCATTACCCAGAGCATGGCCAGTGCGCAGACAGCCTGCTGCGGCGAGCAGAGATTGCACGTCAACTCGCCCGCAAGACACGACAGATCAGTCTTGAATTTGAACCTCGATTCGAGCAGCGTGCCGCCAATCGACTCCAGCTGATCGCACAACTTCGGGATGCCATCGCCCATGAGCAGTTCTGTTTTTACTTTCAGCCCAAATTGAACTTGCGCACCAACAGCATCAACCAGGCCGAGCTGCTGCTGCGATGGAACCACCCCACCAAGGGGCTGATTGCACCAGGCGGATTCATTGAACTGGCCGAGCAGACGGGGTTGATCAAAGACATCACGCGGCTGGTTTTCAGAAAAGCATATGACATGATCGACCTGTGCATGCAGCAAAATCTGAGGCTGTCCATCAACCTGTCGGCCATGGATGTAGAAGACCTTGCATTGGTGCAATTTGTGGCGCGCCTGCACAAGAACCAACCCGAAGCGGCCAAGCACCTGGTGCTGGAAATCACCGAGAGCGCCGCGATGCGTGACCCTGAACAAGCCTTGGAGGTGCTGGGACGTTTTTCTGGCATGGGATTTCAAATTGCAATTGACGACTTTGGCACCGGCTATTCCTCGCTGGCCTACCTGAAGCGATTCCCGGTCACGGAACTTAAAATCGACCGCTCGCTGGTGCAAGGTGCCGACTTGGACACCGACGGTCAAATCATTCTGGAGTCCACCATTGAAATGGGGCACATCATGGGGCTGCTGGTCACCACAGAAGGCGTGGAAACCGATGCAGAGTTTGAGCTTGTCAGTAAACTGGGGGCCGATTACCTGCAAGGCTTCTGGCTGTCGCGCCCCATGCCATTCGAAGAGTTCAGGCTCAAGCACCTGGTTGGCAACCACACCGCCCTGCTTCAACCCCACACAAGTCCACTCGAGATAAATCAAAAAGTGCTGTAACCCAACCCTCGACCTTTGGGCTTGGAATATGATGACGCTGTGAACATTCATACACAGCAGCACCTTGAAAATGAACCAATTTGACGTCGCCATCATTGGCAGTGGTTTGGCAGGTCTCACCACTGCCCTGCAACTGGCAGACAAACTGAAAGTGGCCATCATCTGCAAGCGGTCCGTGTCGGACTCCGCCAGCCGCTGGGCGCAGGGTGGCATTGCCGCCGTGCGCGACCCCGCCGACAGTGTGGAGGAGCACGTCCAAGACACCCTGGTGGCAGGTGGTGGACTGTGCGAGCGAGACGCCGTGCAGTTTATTCTCGAAAACGCCTCCAGCGCGATTGACTGGCTGGTTGAGCAGGGCGTGCCCTTCTCCCGGGAAGACGAAGAGGGCCCCAGCAACACCGAACCCAACGGATTCCACCTCACCCGCGAGGGCGGACACAGCCGCCGTCGAATTTTGCATGTGGCCGACGCCACCGGCGATGCGGTGCAAACCACCCTGGAGGCCAAAGCGCGCAACCACCCCAACATCGCCCTGTTTGAGCACCACATGGTGATTGACCTCATCACCGGGGATCGCCTGAACGAGAAAAAGGCTGGCATATTGGGCGCTTACGTGCTGGACGAAAACAGCCAGCGGGTGCTCACCCTCAGCTGCCCCCATGTGGTGCTGGCTTGCGGCGGTGCAGGCAAGGTGTACAACTACACAACCAACCCCGACACGGCCACCGGCGACGGCATTGCCATGGCCTGGCGGGCGGGTTGCCGCATTGCCAACATGGAATTCATCCAGTTCCACCCCACCTGTCTCTACCACCCCTACGCGAAAAGCTTTTTAATCACCG
>DASUEC010000313.1:0-9786 GCA_036275255.1 Limnobacter sp.
GTACACCACCCGCCGCACGGCAGCCTACCGCCAAAGCGTGTATGACAATGCCAAGGCCGAAGCACCCAACGTCAAGTTGGTGGAAGGTGGAAACGGTGTGACGGGCATCAAGAAGTCCAACATTCCATTCCCGATTCCCAAGAGCGGTATCGAGGTGATCTGGAACCACATTTTCCGTGACCTGGGTGGCTCGGTCACTCGTTACTCCGCCGACTTCCCGGTGCAGTCCGACGGTTCATTCACTGCGGGTAAGCGGATTGAAACCATTTCCTGGGCGTCTTACATGGACAACCCGGAACCCAACCGCATTCTGTACTTCATGAACCAGATTACTGCGCCTGCCAACTCGGCCGGTGAAGTGGCCCTGGTGCACGAGCCCATCAATCAGGTGGAAGAGCCTCGACTTGCATGGCAGTACAACCCTGGGCAGCGCCGTGTGATTCGTGCGCCAGAACTGGCCTACGACTCCCCGGGCATTGGTGCTGATGGCCTGCGAACCAACGACGACCTGAACGGCTTTAATGGTTCGCCCGACCGATATGACTGGAAGTTGATTGGCACAAAGGAAATGTATGTGCCGTACAACAACTACCGCATGGCCGACCGCAAGCTGAAATACAACCAGATCATCCAGAAAAACCACGTGAACCAGGACCATGTGCGTTACGAACTGCACCGCGTGTGGGTGGTAGAGGCCACGCTCAAGCCGGGCAAGCGCCACATTTATGCCAAGCGCGTGTTTTTTATTGATGAAGACTCTTGGGCTGTGTTGGCCGCCGACCAGTACGACAGCCGCAACACCCTGTGGCGCATTCGCGAGGTTTGGGGTGTGCAGGCTTACCACGCGCCCACTTTTGCATCGGCTGGCGAAGTGCTCTATGACCTGCAAGCCCGCCGCTACCTGGTGGGTGGTTTGACCAACGAAGAGAAATTTGCCGAGTTTGGGCAAAAGTACAGCCCGGCAGATTTTTCTACCGCTGCACTGCGCCGCATGGGTCGCTAATCGCTCCGGAATGGCAGATAATCGCGGCTTGAATCCTTTCAAGCCGCGAGTGTTTTATGGCCCTTGGCGCCACCATTTATAAAGCCCAACTGGATGTGAGCGACCTCGATCGCAACCATTTTTCCAGCCACGCCCTCACCCTGGCCCTGCATCCCTCCGAGACCGAAGAACGCCTCATGGTGCGTCTGTTGGCATTTGCTTTGCACGCCGATGAAGATTTGCAATTTGGCAAAGGCATTTCTTCGGAGGGTGAGGCCGCTGTATGGAACATCGACCCCACCGGGCGCATCCGCTTGTGGATCGAGGTGGGCCAGCCTGACGAAACCCGTGTGCGCAAGGCCTGCGGTCGCGCCGACGCCGTGGTGGTGTATTGCTACAGCCGCGCCGCTGAGGTGTGGTGGCGACAAAACCAGGACTGGTTGAACAAACTGGACAAGGTCGCTGTGGTGCAGTTGGTGGTGGAAGACACCCAGATGCTGGCCGCCATGGCCCAGCGCAACATGGCACTGAGTTGCACGGTGCAAGAGGGTTTGGTGTATTTGAACGAGGGCAGTGTACAGCCGGTGACGTTGAAGGCAAGCTTGGCGTACAGGTCTCTTTAGAGTGCTTTTAATGTGTCTACACTGGCGATTGGCAGTTAGCGCGCACTGGTCCCCAGCAGCGCCTCAAACGCCAAGGCAGCATTGCTCAGTGGCCGGTGCGGCAAACGCAGACGGTACAGGGTGCGCTCCATCTTGCCTTGCCTCAGGGCAAAGCGCACAACCCGCCGAAGTGCCAATTGATCGCGGGCGGTGATTTTAGGCACAATGCCCACCCCGCAGCCGGCTGCAACAGCCTGAATAATGGCTTCGTTGCTGTTGATCACCAGGGTGCGTTTGGCCTGGATGCCCATCTGATGCAGCAGATTTTCAGCCACGGTGCGGCTGCCTGAACCTGGCTCCCGAAGTATCCACACCTGCTGTTCCAGGTCAGCCTGACGCACTCGCTGTGCAACGCTCGGGGCAATGGCCACCATCTCCTCGCTTCGCCAAACGCGCGCCTCAATTCGGTCATCATGCACCGCGCCCTCCACCAGCGCCACATCCACCTGGCAATCGAGCAAGCGTTGTGCAACCGTCTCGGTGTTTGCGCTCATCACCTGAATGTCGATGCCCGGGTGCTTGTCTGAAAACTTTTTCAGATAGGGCGAAATCCAGTAGCTGGCCACAGTGGTGCTGGCACCCACCACGAGGCGACCACGCGCCAGGTTCTTGTAGGCCCGCAACACATCGCTGGCCTCGCGTTCCATGGCAAACAGGCTCTTGCCATAGTCCAACAAAACCTGCCCAGCCTCGGTGGGTGCAAAAAACTTTCCACGCCGCTCCAGAAGGCCGGTGTCCAGTTGCGACTCCAGCTCGCGCACCGCTTTGGACACCGCAGGTTGGCTGATGCCGAGCGTGTCGGCGGCCTTGGTGAAGCTGTTGTGCTCCATGGCGCACACAAAGACACGAAGAAGATGCAGATTCATTGCATAACTCACAGTTATGAATACAGGAATTTCATTGTCTATGGATATGAAGAAAAAAGCATCACCATAAGCCAACTCTTTCACATTCTCGATCATGCGCGTACTTCAAGCCCCCAACACTGCATTGCCACTCGGCCTGCTATTGAGCATGGCACTCGCGGGCCTGGCTTGGGTTGGGGCTGTGCGGTTTGGGTGGGCCGACTGGGGATTTGGGCTCCTGCCCTTGGCCATGTTTTTGGGCATGGCGCTTGGCAATGGCTTTCCTGCGTTGGTGCTGCAGGGCCAAAGTGGCCTGGCCGTGGCCCGCCGTCAGGTGATGCGCACTGGCATTGCCTTGTTTGGCTTTCAACTCGGGTTCGCTGAGTTGGTGTCTGTGGGTTGGGCGGGTGTGCTCTCTGCCGTGCTGGTGGTCGCCAGCACCTTGGGTTTGGCCGCGTGGTTGGGCAAAAGGCTTGGGCTGAATGGGCAGGCGACCCTGTTGATTGGCGCGGGCAGCGCGATTTGTGGTGGTGCCGCCATTGCGGCCGCTGACTCCGTGCTGCGTGCCACGCCAGCGTCCACCTCGGCTGCGCTGGGTACAGCGGTGGTGTTTGGTTCGCTCAGCATGTTTGCCATCCCCGGCTTGCAGTGGATGTTTGACTTGCCAACCGATCTGGCCGGCTTGTGGATTGGTTTGAGTGTGCATGAGTTGGGGCATGTTGTGGCGGGCGCTGCACTGGTGGGTGGCCAGGCACCAGCGTTTGCCCTCATCGAAAAAATGCTGCGCGTGGCATTGTTGGCCCCTGCCATGGTGTGGCTGGCCTGGAGCACAGTGCGTGCGCAGCGCAGGCTGGTCGGCACGCCCTTGGCCGGTGTCTCCATGCAGCCGCCATTGTTTTTGTGGGGTTTTCTGCTGGCGGTGCTTTTCAAGTCCAGTGGGGTGTTGCCTGTTCAACTCGAAACCACATTCATCGACATGTCCCAACTGCTCATGGCCACCGGTTTGGCGGCCTTGGGTGTGGGCACCCGGTGGGTGGATCTGCGCGACGCCGGGCTCCGGGTTTGGGTGTTGGGTGCTGCGTTGTGCCTGCACCTGTGGTTGGCAGGATTCGTCTTGGTGCATTGGATTCAAAGCGGTGCTGCGGCGCATTAATTTGGGTGCCAGGCACTGCCAAGTGGTGCGTAAAGCCCTGTAAAAACGAATAAAACCACGTAAAAGAGCACTGCTACGGTGCAGCAAAGGTTGGCACGATACATGCATATCATAACCTGTCATAACAAGTGAATTGAAGGCGCTTAACATGGGCAACACATCGGCAAACAAGCAGAGCGAGGCGCAGGTGGACAACTCCACCATTGGGGCCAATGTGTCTGCTTTGCCCCTGTACACGCAGGTGCGCGAACAATTGCGCAAAAGCATCCTGGATGGCACCTACGCCCCCCACACCCAAATGCCCTCCGAAAGCCAGATGATTCGCATGTTTGGCGTCAGCCGCATCACGGTTCGCCAGGCGCTGGGCGACCTTCAAAAAGAGGG
Source organism: Limnobacter sp. (assembly GCA_036275255.1). Lineage (GTDB taxonomy): Bacteria > Pseudomonadota > Gammaproteobacteria > Burkholderiales > Burkholderiaceae_B > Limnobacter. The sequence goes on from DASUEC010000313.1 coordinate 4,027, forward strand.
ATTGATCTTCAAGGTGATGGGCAAAGGCAGCTTTGTGTCCAAACCCAAGGCGTTTCAAAGCCTGTCGCGCTTGCAGGGTTTTGGCGAGGCCATGTCGTCCTCCGGTTATGAAACCTACTCGAATGTGCTGAGTGCCAAACCCGTGGAAGCCACCGCGCAGGTGGCCAACCGCTTGCATGTAAAACCTGGCCAGTCTGTCTTTGAGATTCAGCGCCTGCGTTTTTTGAACCGGGAGCCCATCTCGGTGGATGTGAGTTATTTCCCAATCGAAATCGGCGAAAAGCTGCTTCAGGAAGACCTTGCCGTGCGAGACATTTTTGCCATTCTCGAAAACGACCATGGGCACAACCTGACCCACGCAGACTTGCAGATTGAGGCCATCTCGGCCGATGAGTCGCTGGCCAGGCAACTGCGCGTGGATGAGGGTTGCCCTTTGCTGCGGATGGAACGCATGACCTACGCCGGCGACACGCCGATTGACTTCGAATACCTGTATTACCGGGGCGATGCCTTTCAGTATCGCTTGCGCATCAAACGAACTTGAGGAGTGTGAACATGAAACGCATCGACTTGGAATACGACCTGGTGGTGATTGGTGGTGGCACCGGTGGCCCAATGGCCGCCGTCAAAGCCAAAGAACAAAATCCCAAGCTGCGTGTGCTGTTGGTGGACAAAGCCAACGTAAAGCGCAGCGGCGCTATTTCCATGGGCATGGATGGTTTGAACAACGCTGTGATTCCTGGCCACGCCACGGCAGAGCAGTATGTGAAAGAAATCACCATTGCCAACGACGGCATTGTCGATCAGGAGGCGGTGATGGCCTACGCCGCCAACAGCTTCGACATGATCCAGGAGCTGGACAAATGGGGCGTGAAGTTCGAGAAGGATGAAACCGGCGACTACTCCGTGCGCAAGGTGCATCACCTCGGCAGCTATGTGTTGCCCATGCCCGAAGGCCACAACATGAAGCGTGTGCTTTACCGGCAACTCAAGCGCACACGCGTGGAGGTGACCAACCGCGTGGTGTGCACCCGCCTGTTGACCGGTGCAAACGGCGAGATCACCGGTGTGATGGGTTTTGACTGCCGCACGGCAGACTTTTACGTGATTCGTTGCAAGGCCGCCATCATTGCCACTGGCGCGGCAGGCCGCATTGGTTTGCCTTCCTCCGGCTACCTGATGGGCACCTATGAGAACCCCACCAACTGTGGTGACGGCCATGCCATGGCCTACCACGCTGGTGCCGCGTTGGCCAATCTGGAGTGTTACCAGATCAACCCCCTGATCAAAGACTACAACGGCCCGGCCTGTGCGTATGTGACCGGCCCGTTCGGAGGTTACACGGCCAATGCAGCGGGCGAGCGCTTCATTGAATGCGATTACTGGAGCGGCCAAATGATGATGGAGTTTTACCGTGAACTGCAAAGCGGCAATGGCCCCGTGTTCTTGAAACTGGATCACCTGGCCGAAGAAACCATCAGCGAAATCGAAGAAATTCTGCACACCAATGAGCGCCCCAGCCGTGGCCGGTTCCACGAACAGCGTGGCAACAACTACCGCAAAGAAATGATTGAAATGCACATTTCCGAAATCGGCTTTTGCAGCGGTCACAGTGCATCTGGCATCTGGATCAATGCGCGTGGCGAAACCTCTGTGCCTGGCCTGTATTCTGCGGGTGATTGCGCCAGCGTGCCGCACAACTACATGCTGGGTGCGTTTGTTTACGGCAAGATTTGTGGCGTCAATGCAGCGGCCTACTGCGCAGAGCACAGCTTGAATGGCTTGGATGAAGCGCAGGTCCAGGCTGAACATGACCGCATCGAAGCGCCCCTCCTGCGCACCGATGGCCCCACCCCTTACCAGGTGGAATACAAAACACGCCGCTTGGTGAACGACTACCTGCAGCCACCCAAGGTAACCCGCAAATACCAGATTGGTTTGCGCCGCATGGAGGAGGTGCGGGCCGATGCAGCACAGATGGTGGCCACCAATCCGCACGAATTGATGCGCGCCATGGAAACCCATTCAATCATCGACTGTGCCGAAATGGCTGCACGCGCAAGCTTGTTCCGCACGGAAAGCCGCTGGGGGCTTTACCACTTCAGTGTGGATCATCCTCAGCGCGATGACAAAAACTGGTTCTGCCACACCCTGCTTTACAAAAACGCCCAAGGCCAGATGGCCATGAAAAAAAAGGAAATCGAGCCCTACATCGTGCCCATCGATGAAAAGGAAATGGACGCTTACCAGCGCTTGCGCGTGGTGGGTGAAGCCGCTTGATTTTCCACAACCCCGAACACGAGAGGTATTGAACATGACCATGGCTGCAACAATCACACAAGTCCCCGTGAAGGTCGATTCCGACAAATGCATTGCCGAAAAAGGTTGCACCGTGTGCGTGGACGTGTGCCCGCTGGACGTGCTTGCAATCGACCACGTCACCGGCAAAGCCTTCATGAAGTTTGATGAATGCTGGTACTGTCTGCCCTGTGAAAAAGATTGCCCCACAGGCGCCGTGCATGTGGACATTCCATTCTTGCTGCGCTGATAAGGAGCAACCCATGAGCATTTCCATCCCAACCTTGCAGGAAAGGCTGAACAGCCCCGACGCTGAAGTGCGGCGGCTGGCCGTGATTGATTTGCCATACAGCGACGAGGACGACATTGAGTTGTTGCTCCTGCCTTGCCTGCAAGACCCCGATGCGAATGTGCGCCTTGAAGCGGTGCGTGCACTGGAAGGTTTTGAAGACCAAACCACGGTGAGTGCTTTGGCACAAATGCTGCTTGACACATCGCCCGTGGTGCAAGAGGCCGCCGGTTTGGTGCTTGCAGAGTTAAAGGAGTCGGAATCGGCTCCGCCCTTGATCCCTTTGTTGACCCATGCAGACGCCACCGTGCGTTCACTGGCCTTGAAAGCTGTGCGGGCCTTGCGCGTGCCAGAGGCATACGCCCCTGCATTGAAGCAGTTGAAAGACCCCAGCCCCGCAGTGCGCCGCGAGGCGGTGGGTGTGCTGGGGTATTTGAAACGGGTGGAGGCCGTGGGCGAACTTGCGGAGGTGGCCGCCCACGATCCCGATGGCGAAGTGCGCCGCATTGCGGTGGGTGCATTGGGTTACACGAATGAAGTCAGCGTGCTGCCTTCCCTGATGCGGGCCCTGAACGACAGCGTGTGGATGGTGCGTGAAGAAGCCGCAGCCACCATTGGCAAGCTTGGCATGACACAAGCGACCGATGAATTGGTGAAGGCCATGCAAGACGATTACTGGCAAGTGCGCGTAAAAGCTGCGCGTGCCTTGGGTGTGATGAAAGCCCTGCCAGCGCTGCCTGCACTGGTGGAAGCCATGAGTGACACCGTAAGCAATTTGAGAAAAGAGGCGGCCATTGCCTTGGGCGAAATTGGGGACACACGGGCCATTCCGGCACTTGAAAAAGCACTGGAAGACAACGACCCCGACGTGCGCAAGCTGGCCCGCCTGGCCTTGACCAACATCACCCTGAAACACAGCTAAGGGGAATTGCCATGACATTTGTGGTGACGCAAGCCTGCATCAAATGCAAATACACCGATTGCGTGTCGGTGTGCCCGGTGGATTGCTTTCATGAGGGGCCGAACTTTCTTGTGATCAATCCAGAAGGGTGCATCGATTGTGGTGTGTGCATTCCCGAGTGCCCAGCCAGCGCAATTTATGAGGAAGACAAGGTTCCAGTTGACCAGCATGAATTCATTGCAATCAATGCCCGGCTTGCACAGCAGTGGCCCGTGATCAGCAGTGCAAAAGAGCCGCTTGAAGATGCGGACGCATGGGTGGATGTGCCCAACAAAAAGCAGTACCTGGAAGAAGCCTGCACAGACAAGGCTTAAACCCGAAAGCATTCAAATGTTCTGACTGTCAAATACAGCCAACCACCTGGCACCCATTTTGAAACGAGTCTATTGAAAAGGATTGTTGACATGAACACGGGAATCTTCAAAGGAATCGCAGCACACGGCAAGGTGGCAGGCAGGTTCATCGGCATGCGCGCAGCTTGCGCAGTGGTGGCCTGCACACTCTCTTTTCCTGCATTGGCCGAAGTGATTACGGTCGGAATCGGCACGCAGAACACCACCACCAACACCGTCACCGGCGGGGTGGTTCTCAAAGAGTTGGGGCTCATCGAAAAACACCTCGCCAAGGTGTCCCGCTTCAAAGACATTCAATTCAAGATTGAATGGCAAAACTTCACCTCGGGCCCGCCCATCACCAACGGCATGGTGGCCAACACCCTTCAAATCGGAATGATGGGCGATTACCCCTTGCTTGTGAACGGAGCAACATTCCAGAATGGCAATGAGACACGCAGCCGCCTGATCGCGCTGATTGCCTACAACGCCGAAGGCGCAGGCAATGGTGTGGTGGTTCACAAAGACTCCCCTTACTATGAGCTGGCCGACCTGAAAGGCAAAAAACTCTCCGTGCCTTTTGGGTCGGCGGCGCATGGCATGTTGCTCAAGGCGCTTGAGGACCGCGGCTGGAAGCCCGAGGATTTTGAACTGTCCAGCCAAAGCCCCGAGGTGGGCACGTCCAGCCTCCAGGAAAAGCGCATTGATGGGCATGCCGGATTTGTGCCCTTTGCCGAACTGCTTCCCTACCGCGGCTTTGCACGCAAAATCTTCGATGGTGCCGAAACCAAGGTGCCCACCTTCCATGGCGTGGTGGTGCGTGAAGACTTTGCCAAAAAATACCCTGAGTTTGTGGTGGCCTACATCAAGGCCTTGATGGAAGCCAACGATTGGGTGCGCAAAAACCCAGTGCAGGCCGCTGCCAAAATTGAAGAGTGGACCCGCATCGAAAAGGAGGTCGCCTACATGTTTCTTGGCCCAGGTGGCATACACACCCTGGACCCCAGCATCAAGCCAAAGTGGGTTGAAACCATCAAGTACGACCACGGAGTGCTCAAACGCATGGGCCGTGTGAAGGAGTTTGATGCCGATGCGTGGGTGGACGAAACCTACGTCACTCAGGCATTCAAAGAGCTTGGCCTGGACTACGCCAAGCAAAAGGCCAGCACAGCCAACTACGAGATTGCTGGCACCGACCCCTTGTGCGGCGGAAAAATCACCGAGCCACGCATGGCTGGTGAGGTGTGGATTGAGGGTGGAGCAATCACTGCCTACAAATCCGCCAACTGCACACTGGCCGCCATCAAAAAAGCAGAAGGCGAAGGCAAAAAAATTGGCGTGGCTTATGTGTACGACCAAAGCATGAAAATCAAGGTGTTTGCCGACAAAGCGTTTTATTCGCTCAAGTCCACCGGCAAAACCCCCGAGATTGTGCCTTTCCTGTTGAAAAAAGATGCAGAGGCCTATGCCGCCAAAAATGGCGGGAAAGTGGGCCTGTATGCCGACGCACTTGCTCTTGCGGGGAAATGAACCATGTCCAGACCTCTTGAAATGCCATTGCACGCCGCTGCAAAGCCGCAAGCCCCGGCGGTGAAGGCTGTGGAGGTGGCAGGCAGTGCACCGCGCATGCCCGCAAGGCCCAAGCCCCCGATGGCCGAGCGCTTGCCTGCCCGTGAGCTGTTCTGGATGCGCGCAAAAAAGCATGGTCTGGCTGCCCTCATGACCTGCGCGTCCATTGGTGCACTGCTGGGCTTTTGGTACTTGGCCACCCTGTACAAGCTGGACTTCTTCATCCGCTTCACCAACATCCCTGCCCCTGGTGAGGTGTTTGCCAACATGGTGGAGCTGATGCGGGACCCACGATTCCAGACCAACATCTG
>DASUEC010000314.1:0-3078 GCA_036275255.1 Limnobacter sp.
TTTGCACCAACCCTTGGCCAAGACATCTGGAACAACTACAACCACCACGCCACGCTGGATCAAAAGTTCAACTTCAAACAGTTTGCGGTGGACACCGCTAAAAATCAGACGGGGAACCTGGCTGGCATGGTGGGTGGAGCAGCGTTGGCCAAAGCAACGGCTATTATTGTTTTTGCCACAACAGGATTCGCAATCGCTGGGGCACCACTTGTATTAATTGCGCTTGGCAGTGGTGTTTTGATTGGGGCTGCATACAACACCGAAATTCAAAAATCTGTCGAACAGAAGGCCAAAATCTTGTTTGGACTCAATTAAGACATGTTTACACCCTACTTGCCTTTTCATGACTTTATCAGCTCGACATTGTTGGTTGGGTTGGTTTTTGCCTTCGGTGTAGCCACCCCATTCGCTTGGCTGTTCGCTTGGTCTACAGCAACATGGTTCCTTGTCTTTTTGGGTGTTCTGTTCACCGCGGTTTTGGGTGCATATTGCGTGCTCTTCTCGATGCCGGCACCAAAGTCATCCTCTGTTGCCCTGGGGATTTTTCTCGTCCTTCCCGTGTCTGTTGTTTTTACTTTTCCAGAAGTTTTGGCTTGGCGAATGGGGTCCAGACTTTTTGACAACAGTCAAGTGCCTTTCTTCAACGGCATGTATGCACTGGTGGCCGCAGTCGTCAGCTTTTCATGGGCCTATTGGGATACGCACATTAGGCTTTCACAATACAAACAATCACCCGCTGAACCTTTGGGACTCATGAGCATGAATATATATTTTTCGGATTACTCATTCGAGGCAAGGGACAGGCCCAAGGGGCTAACTTCATTGGCCGTGGTGTTGTCCATCACCGGTCTGATGATGCTACAACTCTTGGTTGTTCCTTCAACCTCAACCGAAGACATCGAGGTTAAACGCCTGATCGGAACAGTGGGTGCCATGATACCGAGTGGCTTTTTTTGGGGCCTCACTTTCATGACGCTTGGGCAAGTGGCCCACCTGTTTGCTTTTGAAAAAAAAGCGGCCAAGCAATTCACCTTAAAAAACTTTGACCTCCGCCTGAAATGGCGCCACGACTACGTGAAATACCACCTGCCCACGCCCATTCGCAAGCTCAACCTGCGCCTGTTTAACCAGCATGTTGAGGCTTATGAGCGTTACCTGGACAGCCAGCCTTAAAACTTGACGCGTTTGATACAGTTGTAACCAGCGGCCACACAGGCGCTGCCGGTGCCGTCGCCGTTCTGTGGCTTGTACTCTTCTTTGAATTCGCTGAATGCGAAGGTGACCACTTCCAGATCACCGTCCTCGCCAGCCCCCAAAGAAATGTCGATGTCGCTCACAATCACATCTTTGAAGGTGATGCGCAGGTACTCCAGGGGCACGAGGCCTGATTTGCGCTTGGTGAGCACCATGGTGTCGTAATGTTGGCCGATGCAGGTTTGTGCATGCAAGGTGGGAGAGGCGCGGTCCACGCGTTTTTCAACACGAAGGGCTTTGATGTCGGATTTGCCGGCTGGGGCCAGCATGCCACCGTTGATGCCAACCGCCACTTGCATGCCCCATCGGGCACTGAGCAGCTCCATTTCACCGGCATGCGTTGCATCCACTGACTCGCCCGTGACACCACCCAACTTTAAAAACAGATCTGCCGGCATTTGCCTTTGCTCCAGGAATGGACATGAGGGCAAAAGTTTAATAGGCCTTGCAGGCGGGTTAGAAATGGCGACTGGGGACACCCCTTGCGGGTGAAACATATAAAAAAGCACAGCCCCCTTGCGAAGGCTGTGCTTTTAATCAGGCAGTTGCGTGATTACACGCGCTCGAAAATACCTGCTGCACCCATGCCAGTGCCGATGCACATGGTAACCATGCCGTACTTCAGGTTGTGGCGACGCAGTGCGTGCACCACGGTGGCAGCGCGAATGGCTCCTGTGGCACCCAGCGGGTGGCCCAGGGCAATGGCACCACCCATGGGGTTGACCTTGCTGGGGTCCATTTCGAGGTCTTTCATCACGGCCAGCGATTGCGCAGCAAAGGCTTCGTTCAGTTCAAACCAGTCGATGTCGCTCTGCTTCAGGCCTGCGGTTGTGAGCGCAGCGGGAATGGCCTCTTTGGGACCAATGCCCATGATTTCTGGCGGCACGCCACGCACGGCAAAACCACGCCACTTGGCCAGGGGGACCAGGTTGAACTGTTTGACGGCGTCTTCTGAAGCCAGGATGAGTGCGCCCGCACCATCACTCATTTGCGAGCTGTTGCCAGCCGTCACTGAGCCTTTGGCTGCAAACACGGGCTTGAGCTTGGCCAAGCCTTCGGCAGAGGAATCGGCGCGAGGGCCTTCGTCCAGCGCCACTGTTTTGCTGCCGGTCTTGATCTCGCCAGTGGCCAGGTCGGGCGAAGCCTTCACCACGGTGAATGGGGTGATTTCGTCGTTGAACTCACCTCTCTCTTGGGCTGTGATGGCCTTTTTGTGGCTGTTCAGCGCGAACTCGTCTTGCGCGTCGCGGCTGATGCCCCACTGCTGGGCAACTTTTTCAGCGGTCATGCCCATGCCGTAGGCGATCCCCAAGTTTTCGTCTTTTGCAAAAATACTGTTGTTGAAGCTGGGCTTGTTGCCGCTCATGGGCACCATGCTCATGCTTTCGGCACCGGCGGCAATCATCACCTCGGCTTCGCCAGTGGCAATGGCGTTGGCGGCCATGCTCACTGCGGTGATGCCCGAGGCGCAGAAGCGGTTGATGGTTACGCCGCCAACCGTGTTGGGCAGGCCTGCCAGCAGCACTGCGATGCGGGCCATGTTCATGCCCTGCTCGCCCTCGGGGAAGGCACAACCCACGATGGCGTCGTTGATGGCTGCGGGATCGAGCGTGGGCACTTGGGCCATGGCGCTGGAAATGGCATGCACCAGCAGGTCGTCGGGCCGCAGGTTGCGGAACACGCCGCGCGGCGCCTTGCCGATGGGCGTGCGCGTGGCGGCGACGATGTAGGCGTCTTGCACTTGCTTCATGTTGCGATCTCCAGTGTCTGTGCCAAGCGGCCGCCGCGGAACCGGCTGTGCCGGGCCGCCGGCGGCGCCCCCTC
>DASUEC010000315.1:0-5036 GCA_036275255.1 Limnobacter sp.
CCATGAAATCCCAAACTTCCTTGGGCAGGTCTTTCAACTCGAAAGTGATCTTCCAGTCGTCGAGCATCTTGCAAAGCTCTTCGGTCTCATTCTCAAGATACGACTTTTCCTCAGCGGTCAGCTCGGTGTACTTCACGTTCATGAGCTTTGACCAGTCGGGCTTGCCACCAAACATCTCGGCTTCCCACCACGTGTCGCCTGCCTCCAGAGCATCTTTTTCGGTCTGGCTCATGGTTGGCAGCGCCTTCGAGAAGGCCTTGAAAATGGGGGCTGTGACAATGCCCCGGCGCAGCGAGGCCACGTTCAGCAGCACGGCCACAGGCACGTAAATCGCTGCAAAAACGGCAAGGCCCAGGTCACCCAGGCCACCCAACATATAAAAGCCAAGTGCAGTTGCACCAATGGCCGCGGTGAAAGTTAAAAGGCTCGCGCCGGTGTACACCAAACCGATCAGGACGATGGCGGCGAATGCGGCGAACAAAGTGTTTGACATGGTGATACCCCTTGAATGTCATCAAAGTTACTTAGGCGTAACATGCGCCTTAAGTGAACAACTGTCAACCTCATTGCATCAAAAAAGCCGCTTGTTTTCTAGAGCCTCAATTCGAAAAAAATCAAGCATTCATGCTGCATTGCAGCGTGCGTCGACTCCCCTTCCCGGAGGGCTTTTAAATACCGGCACTTGGCTCTATGCTCACCATATTGCAACGCACCAGCACCAAAGGTGAACAAATGCAAGCGGCGCAAATTTAGAACAAGTCCCCCAACTGGGACAATTCAGAACATGCATCGGCCTGACAAGCGCGCCAATTAACCGATACACTGCTTGCACGGTTGATAAAAACAAATCTTTAACACCACACCAGTGAGGAGAAACATGGCTGTAAACGTCAACGTTAAGATCGAACGCTCTTTCAATGTGAATTGCAGTGCAAAAAAGGCCTTTGACCAGTTGGTCAATGTGGCAAGCACCGTGGCTCTTTTTCCCAAGCTGGACAAGATTGTTGATTTGGGAGGCGATGTTTGGCGCTGGGAAATGGAAAAAATTGGCGCGGCCGGTCTTTCTCACCAGGTCAAGTACACCGTGAAATACACCAACAATGGCAGCACAACGATTGACTGGAACCCCGCACCGGGCGACGGCAACGCGCAAGTGTCGGGCGGTTGGGTGATCAAGCCCAACGGCGAAAAGACATGCACCATTGCATTCCGCTCCACGGGCGAGTTTGACATGCCCGTGCCACGCTTGATGAAAGGTTTGGCCGAGGGAATTGTGAAGTCGGAGTTTGATGCGCAAGTGAGCACCTTCATTGACCGCGTCAAAGCCAAGCTGGAATCCTGACCCTCACCACTGATAACAACAACTCGCCCCCGAACCACGGGGGCATTCATCCGCTTTAGGAGACGCAATGCCCTGGATGATTTACGGTGCCAATGGCTACACCGGCGAAATGATCGCGCGCGAAGCCGCCAAGCGCGGCATGCGGCCCATTCTGGCAGGCAGAAATGCCGCCGCCATCAGCGCTTTGGCCGATAAACTCAGCTTGCCAAGCCGTGTGTTCGCACTCGACAGTGAAGCAGCTGTTCTGGAAGGCTTGAATGAGGTGGATTTGGTGCTGCACTGTGCTGGCCCTTTTTCGGAAACTGCAGAACCCATGATGCAGGCCTGCCTTCAGACAAAAACACATTACCTGGACATCACCGGGGAAATTTCAGTCTTTGAACTGGCGCAATCGCTGAGTGGCAAAGCCAAAAAGCAGAAGATCGTGTTGTGCCCGGGTGTTGGGTTTGATGTGATCCCGACGGATTGCGTTGCAGCCCGCCTGAAAGAGACCCTGCCTGACGCAACACACCTGGCATTGGGCTTTGACTCACGGAGCGGTCTGTCCTCTGGCACCGCGAAAACCACCGTGGAAGCCATGAAGCTGGGGGGGCGCGTGCGGCAGGATGGCGAAATCAAACCGGTTGGCTTGGGCTACAAAACCCGCGAGATCAACTTTGGCAACGGGACCAAGTTTGCTGTCACCATTCCCTGGGGCGATGTATCCACGGCATTCCACAGCACGGGCATAGGCAACATTGAGGTGTACATTCCGTCTTCGCCCAAATCGGTCCGAATGATGAAAGCTGCCAATTTGGCGCGCCCTATTCTCGGAATTGGCCTGGTGCAAAACATCATGAAAAGCCAGGCAGCCAAAGTGGAAGGCCCCAGTGAAGAACAGCGTGCCAAGATGCCCGCCTATGTGTGGGGAGAAGCCACCAATGCCGAGGGCAAAAAAGTGGTGGCTCGGGTAAAAACAGCCAATGGCTACTCACTGACGGTGGTAGGGTCCTTGGCCGTTGCCAGTTACATTCTGATGGAAAAAAACATCACCGGAGGCGCTTACACGCCGTCGCGGTTGATGGGCAGTGATTTGGTGGAGCGGCTGGATGGCTCCACCAAAATCCAGATTTACGAGCAATAGGCCAAATTGCAAGCGCCATCATGCCAGTTGGCTGCGCATGCGCTGTGCGCGGTCAGCAGGCGCAGGGTGCGTGGATAGCCAACTGGCACCACCTGAGCCTTTGCTCATTTCAGCCAGTTTTTCCAGGGCGGTCACCGCCCCCTTTGGGTTGTATCCCTTGCGTTTCATGAAACCCATGGCATAGTCGTCTGCCTCGTTTTCATTGCCTTGCGAGTGCTGCGCACGAACCACCTGTTCGAACAAATCCCCGAGCTGTGACTCGGCCAACACGCCAACTTTCCCACCTGTGGCCGAGGCGGCCTGACGCAAAGCGTTTGTGCGCATAGCAGTCTGAATACGCGCCTTGGTGTGGCCAGCCTTGACATGGCCGATTTCGTGCCCGATCACATAGCGCACCTCATCGTCGCTCATCATGTCCATCAGCCCGCTGTACACCCGGATGGTGCCATTGGCCATCGCAAAGGCATTCACCTCAGGCTTTTGATACACCTTGAAGTTCAAGGCCATGCCCTCCTCGGACTCCAGCCCTTTGGCCAGTGCAGCAAGCCTTTTTCCATGGGACGAGTCGAGCCCGGCGATGGTGTGCTGTTTGTCATATTGCACAGTCATTTGATCGAAGTAAGCTTTCAGCTCCTCGTCGCTCAAGGTTGCTGAATCCACAAGCCCTTTGCCTGCGCCAAGCATTTTTCCGAAATCCAGCGCGAGTGCGCGGCCACACACGGCTGAAGTCCCAGCAGCAAGTACGCACAGGCTCAAAAATTGTCGTTTGTTCATGAATGACCTCTTGGAATGTCATGGAAAAGTGGATCACAGTATTGGACAGCCCCCGGTTTTACAAAAAACTGCACCGTGAGTTACACCCCCAAGTATCACCCCATGCACACCATCTAAAGCAAACAAAAAAGCCCGGCAGTCAACCGCCGGGCCTTTTGAAACCACACGCAAGGTGGTGCCTATCTGATCATTTCTGGAACTCTTCACGCTGAATCTTCCAGGCACCAGACGCTTTGGACAGCACCAGCGTTTTTGTGCCCACGTCCTTATAACGGTTGGAGGTGTACTCCTGCTTGAAACGAACCTCTGCAAGTGCCTCAGATTGCAGGTCTATTTGCACATCGCTCACCACCACTTCAATGCTCTCGGGCCCGGTGAGGCGAGCACGACGCTGTCCTTCCCACGCGCCACGCGATTTTTTGCCATGTTCAAAGGTGTCGGCGTAAAAACCCAAATACCCGTTCACATCTTTGGCAGACCAAGCTGCAGCCCAGTTGGTCAAAAGGTCATTGATTGCGGCAGCATCACCCACATCAGCGCCCACGGCCAAGCTGGCCTCAGGAGCAGCAACCTCTACAGCGTCGGGTGCCACAGCCACCGCTGAGGCGCCATCAGGAATTGCCACGGCGGCCCCGGCAGCACCATCGGCCATGGCAGCGGGCGGTGGCGTCAAGGGAGCAACGCGAATCACCTTGTCATCTTTGAAATATATGGCGTATGGCACGAACTCCTCTTGTGCCCCCGTGCCCTGCTTGACCACATAATCCCACCTGGACTGGTCTTTTTTGTCACTGAGCATGGGGAATCCCAAGCGGTTTTGCACTTGCAGGGGAGACATGCCCAGTTTGATGCGGGCCAGGTCGATCTTGGTGACAAATTCACGGGGCCCAACGTGCTCGAACTCAGAATCGAGAAACTCTGGCACGTCTTTCAGGGAGGTGATTGAGCCGCACGCGGCCAGCACCGACACGGACAGCGCCAACACTGTGGCTTTAAGAAGTTGGGAATAGCCGATGCGATCAAATGTACTCAAAGTTGTCTCCCTTTGATGTGTATTGTGTGTAAGTCGTTTGATAATAATAGATTGTGCAGCGTTGTACGCGCATCTTAACGAAAGCACGGCGATTTGATAAGCCGTAGCCACATTACACAGGAAAAGGACGCATGAACACCACCATTATCGGTAGCGGAGTGGCCGCGTGGACCCTTGTGCGCGAATTGCGCAAGGCAGACCCTGAGCACACCATCCGCCTAATAACAGCCGACAGCGGAGACTTTTACTCCAAGCCCATGCTGAGCAACGCCCTGGCCAGCGGCAAAACCGCGGAAACACTGGTGATGACCCCAGCCGCCAAGTTTGCCGAGCAACAAAGCGTGGAGCTGCATGCCCACACCACGGTGACCAGCCTCAACACGGGCACCAACACGGTGACTACTTCGACGGGCGAATTCTCCTATGACAATCTGGTGCTGGCCTTGGGGGCCGACACCATCAAGCTGCCCCTGCAGGGCAGTGGCGCAGCCGATGTGATCAGCGTGAATGACCTGAACGACTACGCTGCATTTCGCACACTGCTGAGCGGCAAAACCCAAGTGGCCGTGCTGGGTGCCGGCCTGATTGGTTGCGAATTTGCCAATGACCTGCTCAAAGCCAATGTGCACACCACCGTGTTTGATTTGGCGGACCGGCCGCTGGCGCGCCTGTTGCCGCCAGAGGCAAGCGCCTTCATGCAGCAAAAATTGCAGGGCAAAGGCGTGAACTGGAAACTGGGGCGCACTGTAGAACGCATCGAGGGC
>DASUEC010000316.1:0-4136 GCA_036275255.1 Limnobacter sp.
CGGTGTTGCCCACCAGCGCAATTTTTTGACCCAAACGCACGATGTCCCCGGTCTGCACCAAAAGCTTGGATGCGTGAGCATAGCGGGTCGTGGTTTTGTTGTTGTGTTCTATCTCGATCATGTTGCCATAGCCCGGGTGCCATTTGGCATCAATCACCACGCCAGCGGCAGCAGCCAACACCGGAGTGCCCACGGGGGCAATGAAATCGATGCCCTCATGAACAGATCGACGCCCGGTGAATGGGTCAATGCGGGTGCCAAAATTGCTCACCGCAATCGTATCCAACAAAGGCGACTCATTGGGAATGCTTTGAAACTTCACTCGAGCGGTCTGCAGGTCGGCGTCGATGATGCTGAACACATCGGCCTGTCTTTCAATCTGGGATGAAACATCTTTGAGGGCAGTTTTTACTTCCCGATAATTGAGTGATCGCTCGTCTTTCTGTTGAATCCCGCCCTGCCCAACTGGATCCGTGAGGGTAATCTTGCTGTCCATGCCGTTTGACTTCAGCAAACGGGCGCTTACTGCATCGAGCCTGGCCAATTGGGCGCGCATTTCGGCAAGGCGGATGGCCATCGCATCCAGAGGACTGCCAGTTTCAGCCTGTGCATGATGTTTTGCAAGCTGGCGGCTGTATACAATGTCTTGTATGACCGGGATGTCTTCGCCAAAATGAGCGGCAAGCAGCAGGCCAATGCTCACACAAGCGGCAGCGAGCGCTACAACCAGCCCACCTGCCACGGCAAGGTGGATGGTCTTGACGCTGAATACACTGGTGCGAGAAAAAGGCCCCCGCATAAGAATCAACTGCATGTGTGTAACCTCCTCAATCCGCGTAGCGAACCGAATTCACCCGTTTTTGTGCGGGCTTTAGTGAGACCACCTGGTGAAACCCAAACGATCTGCCTTATCTCCGTTGGCCAGCCTGATGCGTGAACCGCAAACAAGCTCGCTGATTGCCCAAGCCCGTGAATCCAAGCGGCTTGAGAACATCGTCCAGGGCTGGCCCACCTTGCGCGGCGTGACATTCAGCATTGGACCAATCAAACAGGACAAACTAAAAATTTTCGTGTCGACCCCAGCAGCACTGACGCGGCTGAGGCAATCCCTACCCAGTTTGGTTGAACATCTTCAGCGTTCGGGTGTGAATGTTAACCACATTCAGCTTCAAATACAAACAAGCGTTCGGATGTCTAACCCACTGGCACTGCGGCCCAAGCGAGCCGTTTTGACCGATGCGGCCAAACGCGCTTGGCTGGACTTGGAAACCCGGCTGGAAGAATCTCCAGTGAAGGATGCGACCCGGGCACTCAATCGCCATCATAAATTCAAGTAGTTTCTTAATTTATCTTAAAACCACTGGATTTTGCTGAGTTTAATATAATTTAACAATTAGCGCACTATGCCACAGCCCAATCTGCGCGAAATACCGTAGGGGTTTCTTTTACGCTTTCAAAACTCACCACCTCAAATGCAGACTCGTCTTGTATCAAGGCACGGATAAGCTGATTGTTCAGACCATGGCCAGAACGGAACGCTTGGTACTCCCCGATGATCGGATGACCGATCACATACAGGTCTCCTATGGCGTCCAGGACCTTGTGCTTGACGAACTCGTCGTCATAGCGCAAACCATCCGCATTCAAAATGCGGTATTCGTCCATCACGATGGCATTGTCGAGGTTGCCGCCCAGGGCAAGACCCAGGTTGCGCAAGGTTTCCACATCTTGTGTAAAGCCGAAAGTGCGGGCTCTTGCAATGTCTTTGATGAAAGAGGTGCTGGAAAAATCGATTTCCAGCATTTGACCGGTCTTGTCAATCGCAGGGTGCCCGAAGTCGATTTCAAACTTCAGGCGGAAACCGTTGTATGGCTTGAGAGATGCATACTTCAGGCTATTGCCCTCTCCCTCTCGCACCTCAACAGGCTTTTTAACCCGAATGAATTTCTTCAGTGCTGATTGTTCAACCAAACCGGCTTGCTGAATGAGAAAGACAAACGAGATCGCGCTGCCATCCATGATCGGAACTTCCACGGCATCCAAATCAATGTAAGCGTTGTCAACACCCAAGCCGCACAAGGCTGACATCAGATGCTCAATCGTGGACACTTTGGCGCCCTCGCGTTCTAGGGTAGAGGCCATGCGTGTATCACCGATGGCCAGCGCATTGACCGGAAAGTCCACGGGCACGGGCAAATCCACCCGGCGGAAGACAATCCCTGTGTCTGGCGGCGCAGGACGCAATGTCATGGTCACCCGTTTGCCGGAATGCAAACCGATGCCTGTGGCACTCAAGACTTGTTTGAGGGTTCGTTGTTTCACGCCATGTTTCCTTGAACAGTGGCCAAAGTGTAACCAGCCACTTCAGTCAATCCAAGACATTTTGTGGAGCACAAGCTCAAATTACCTGCAATTGGCGGTAAATGTGGTGTATTTACACACAACTTACCGCCTTCTAACGCCTTTTCCAATCTTATGACAGCTGTTGCAGCAGGACCTCAGCCGAGCTGCGTTCAAACGTGCCTGGGGGATCGAGGTTGATGCTCTTCACCACACCATCTTCAACCAGCATGGAATATCGGTTGGAACGAATCCCCAAACCACGCGTCGTCAAATCCAGTTCCATGCCCACTTTTTGGGTGAACTCGGCCGCGCCATCTGCCATCATGCGCACCTTTCCGTCAGCGCCGAGGGACTTGCCCCAAGCCCCCATTACAAATGCATCGTTGACTGAAACGCACCAGATCTGGTCGACACCCTTGGCACGAAATGCATCCACCAGGCGAATAAAGCCCGGCAGATGTTGGGCCGAGCACGTCGGAGTGTAAGCACCAGGCAAGGCCAGAATGGCGATCTTTTTGCCAGCGGCCTCTGTGGCCGCATCAAACTTGTTTGGCCCCAGGGAACAACCCCCGGTCTCTTCATGAAAAAACTCATACAACGTGGCACTGGGTAGTTTGTCGCCAACCTGAATCGTCATTTTTTTCTCCGCTAAAACAACCTAAAGATACAACAGCACAAGCGGCCCCCGACCTGGGTGGTGCCTGCGGTCTTCGGCAAAACCGCAAACCGACACGGCACCCATGCACGGGGTGTTGATAGGACATGTGCTGACCACAGTCAAGTGGACAGCATACCGCCTGTGCTTTTCATTTCACAAGCGGGGTTTAATCGGCTTGACGACGCAAAAATGCGGGAATGTCAAACCGGTCCATGCCGCTGTCTTGCAAGGCCTGAACCCGCGATGCTGCGTTGTCCCGCGGGTTGCGGAACACAGCGGGAATCGCATAGTCGGGCTGCCCTTGCTGGCCCGCCACGGCATCGTAGGTGCCAGTGCGAGCCTGCTGGGCATACTGCTCATTCTGAACCAGCGTGGGCTTGGCCGCTTTGCGCCCCAGGCCGGTTGCCACCACGGTTACGCGCAGGTCATCGCCCATGGTTTCATCATAGGCTGTACCGAAAATCACGGTTGCATCCTCGGCGGCATAGGCACGAATGATGTTCATGACCTCTTTGGTTTCTTTCAGCTTCAGGTTTTTGCTCGCGGTGATGTTCACCAGCACGCCCCGAGCTCCTGACAGGTCTACACCCTCCAGCAGCGGTGAGGCGATCGCCTGTTCAGCCGCCTCGCGTGCACGGTCGGGGCCGTTGGCGGTGGCGGTGCCCATCATGGCTTTGCCCACTTCAGACATGATGGTCTTCACGTCTTCGAAGTCCACGTTCACGTTGCCTTCCACATTGATGATCTCGGCAATGCCCGCACATGCATTGTGCAACACGTCATCTGCGGCGATGAAGCAATCTTCCTGTGTTGCATCGTCGCCGACCACTTCAAGCAGTTTTTCATTGAGAACGATGATCAGGGAGTTGACCTTGGCAGACAGCTTTTCCAAGCCCTCTTCGGCCGCTTTGGCGCGCTTGGTGCCCTCGAATTCGAAGGGCTTTGTCACCACCGCGACGGTGAGAATACCCAACTCTTGCGCCACCTCAGCGACCACGGGTGCGGCACCCGTGCCGGTGCCACCACCCATGCCTGCGGTGATGAAAACCATGTGTGCGCCACGCAGCGCATCGCGGATGCGATCGCGGTCTTCTTCAGCCGCCTGGCGACCGGCTTCGGGCTTTGCACCCGCACC
>DASUEC010000317.1:0-6426 GCA_036275255.1 Limnobacter sp.
TGATGGTCTTGACGTCGCTGACTTCCCCGGCCTTGATTTGCGCCAGCAAATCGGCGGGCTTCACCAGCACCACATCCAGAAATTCGTTGTGGTCCAGCTGGCGCTGTTGGAGTTCAAGACCGCGTGCAACATACAGCTCAATTTTCTCGGTGGAATACGAGATCACGGGGTGAATCGTCGTGATGAATTCCATATGGCGGGCCACATAGCCCGTTTCTTCGAGCAACTCGCGGTGCGCTGTGGCCAGCGGCGCTTCGCCCGGGTCGATCTTGCCAGCAGGAAACTCCAGAAACACCTGGCGAAGCGGGTAACGGAACTGCCGTTCCATCACGTAGCGCCCATCGTCAAGAATTGGAATGATGGCCACTGCCCCTGGATGCACGGTGTATTCACGGACGGATTGCTCGCCATTGGGCAAACGCACCTCGTCGCGATTAACTTTCATCAATTGACCATCAAACACGCGGGTGCTGCGCATGCAGGTTTCTTCAAGGTGGGGATGTTTGGACATGGCAGTGCGACGGCGTGGCATTAAAATTTCAACAAACCACATTTCAACACAAGGAACCTGCCATGAGCACCAGCACCCCGCAATCTGCGCCGCAAGGCTTTGCTTCAGACACACAAGAGCGCCTGCCGCTGCTGCCCCGTGAGCGCATGAACGCCGCCCAGCAAGCGGCTGCAGACAGCATCATCCAGGGGCCACGCAAAGCCATTTTTGGCCCTTTTGTGCCCTTGCTGCACACCCCGGTGTTGATGGAGCGCGTGGGCAAGCTGGGGGAAGCTTTGCGGTTTGAAGGCAGCCTGCCCGACAAACTGCGTGAGTTGGCCATTTGTGTGGTCTCCCGTGAAACCCACAACCAGTTTGAATGGCAAACCCATGCGCCGCTGGCCGCCAAGGCGGGTGTGGCCCAGGCAAGCCTTGATGCACTTCGGGTGGGTGCTCGCCCCACGGGCATGCCTGCCGACGAGGCTCAGGTGGTGGACTTTGTGCAGGAGCTGCTGTTGCGCCACGGCGTGAGCGATGCAAGCTACACCCATGCGGTGGCCCGGTTGGGCGAGGCGGGGGTGGTGGAGCTGTGTACCCTGGTGGGCTATTTTGCCATGGTGTGCTGGGTCATGAATGTGGCGCGCACCCCGGGCCCGGCCAACAGCCAAGCCACGCCACTGCAGGGCCTGCCAGGCTAGGCCATCAATCCGGGTCCAACCCCTTGGCTTTGGCCGCCATTGCATGGCCAGGCCAGGTGATTTCCAGCTCATACGAAATGGACCGCGACAAACCATCGAGGTCTGGAAACAGCGTGGCGTGGGTGATGTTCATCCGGTACAGGGAGAGCATTGCCTCACTGCGGATCGACACAGGCAACACGAACTTGCGGATCAGGGATGTGCCTTCGTCGTAATTGCGCAGAATTTCGTCGATGGGCTTGTCCAGCACACCGGGCACCACAAACGTGCCGGACTGCGCCACCAAACGCCTGTCCATCTGGTCTGGCTCCCCCACCCACATCAGGTCGTGCGTGTTGCAGGCAAAATAACGCTCAAAGTTGCCCTTGACGCGTGGGTCAATGGCATCGCGGTGCAAGCCCCGATGGTTGCTGGGCGCCGCCATCCAAAGCCGCGGGGTGTCCAGCGCGAACACCGCCGAGTCTTTCACCGCCCGCTCCAGCGCAAAAAAAGCAGCCACAAACGGTGACTTGGTGAAGTCGAGCATGCGGGTGGGTGCACCGTGATGCTGCATCAATGCAAGGCAGCGAACATCATCGCCCAGCGCCGCTGCGTCGGGCACATAGTTGTGGGCCTTGCGCCTGAAAATGCGAAACGCACGCTCTTCGCGCAAACGCCAGGAGGATTTGTCTGGCACGTAGTTTTGCAAGTACCGCGACAGGGAACTGAGCAGGGCCCAATCGGCGTCTTGCAGGCCACGGAAGGCCCATCCATCGCACTCGGCAGTGAGCGCTACAAACTCGTTCCAGCTCTGGATGTGGAGGGTTTGCATGGCTTACAGGCCATCCTCAGACCAAAGCGCACCAGCGCGCAGCACCATGGCCGTGGCCGAGGAAGGGCCATACGTGCCGCTGGTGTAAGGCACCGGGTCCAGGCTGTGGTTTTTCAAATCCGTCAGAATGCGGTCAACAAATTGCCACTGGGTTTGCACCTCATCCCTGCGCAAAAAAAGACCCAATCGACCACGCAAAATGTCGGTGATCAAACGCTCATAGGCGTCCCGCACCGGGATGCGCCACGTGTTGAAGAAATCCAGGTCCAGCGACACTGGCTTTAAACGCTCGCGCTCGCCCGGGGTTTTGGCCAAAAGCTTCAATTCCAGCTTGTCCTCGGGCTGGAGGTGAATGACCAACTGGTTTCCGGTCCACAAGCCCCCCACAGGTTCAAACAAAGGCTTGGGCACGTCGCGAAACTGGATCACAATCTCTGCAAACCGACGCGGCATGCGCTTGCCCGTGCGAACCAGAAAAGGCACACCTGCCCAGCGCCATGTTTGCACCTCGGTGCGGAAAGACACGTAGGTTTCAGTGGTCGAATTGGGGGCAACGCCTTTCTCGTCCCGGTAACGCGGCACCGGCTGGCCCTTCACATGCCCCTCGCCATACTGACCCACCACAATTTCGGGAATGCCCTTGACCTGCGGCACCTTCAACGAACGCAACACCTTGAGCTTTTCATCGCGCAAAGAGTTGGCCTCCAGTGAGACGGGGGGCTCCATGGCCACAATCGCCAACAATTGAAGAATGTGGCTTTGAACCATGTCACGCAAAGCGCCTGCATGCTCATAAAACCCGGCACGGTCTTCAACGCCGAGGTCTTCGGCCACTGTGATCTGCACATGGGCGACATGCTCACGGGTTAGCAATGGCTCAAAAATCCGGTTGCCCAGGCGCAAGGCCAGCATGTTTTGCACAGCCTGCTTGCCCAGGTAATGGTCGATGCGGTAGACCTGCGACTCGTCGAGCTTGCGGGCCACTGCCTCCTCAATTTGGGCCGATTCGCGGGCATTGAAACCCAAGGGCTTTTCCAGCACCAGGCGAAGGCGATTGGGGTCGCGCACCTCATCGAGGCAATCAATGAGATCGATGAAACGGGAGGAAGGCAGTGCGGCGTAATGCACCACCGGCTCTGGCCCGCCAGCCACCGCTTGCTTGAGCGCAACAGCGGCACCCACGCTGCCCAGACTCAACTGGCAGGTGGTCAAAAATGGTTGCAATGCGGACAGGCTCTGGCGCGCAGCCTCGTCACCCGCCTTTTGTAAAAAGGTGTCCACCCCGGCCAAGGCCTGCTCCGGTGTTTGCGATTCGCGCTGGACAAACACCACCCGCGAATGTGCCGCAAAATAACCGGACTTGGCCAGGTGTGCCAGGGCCGGAATGATTTTGCGTTTGGCCAGATCGCCCCCTGCGCCATGCAGCACAAATGTAAACGCATCCACCGGCGAGGGCGCCTGGTCGCTGGAAGGGCTACTTGCTTGACTTGACATTGGGGTCTCCGTGGCGGAACAGGTGCGTGGCTGAGGCAAGAAATTGGATTACATTGTTTGACCGTTTTATGTAATTATGTTACAAATAACCTTGCATGGCAAATCCATCTTACACACCCTCAATGGGGCAAACACATGGCCACCCATCTACATCCCAAGTTGCTTGAATTGCGCGAGCGCATCGAAGCGCGATCCAGAGAAACACGCCGCGCCTACCTTGCAAGCCTGCCCGAAGGGCCTCAAGACCGCAACACCGTGGGTTGCGCCAACCTGGCTCACACCACCGCCATTTACCCCCACCACACCAAAAGAACCATCGCCCTGCACAAAGCGGCGCACATTGGCATTGTGACGGCCTACAACGACATGCTGTCGGCCCACCAACCCTTTGCCAGCTACCCTGATCAAATTGCCCAATTGGCGCGCAAGCTGGGTGCGACCACGCAGGTGGCGGGGGGAACACCCGCCATGTGCGATGGCGTCACGCAAGGTCGCGAAGGCATGGAGCTGTCGCTGTTTTCTCGGGATGTGATTGCGCTGTCTGCCTGCATCGGGCTGTCCCACAATGTGTTTGACGCCGCCATTTTGCTGGGGGTGTGCGACAAAATCGCACCTGGCCTCTTGATTGGCGCACTGGGGTTTGGGCACCTGCCCTGTGTGTTCATCCCGGCTGGGCCCATGCAAACCGGTCTGTCCAACCAGGACAAAGCCAAGGTGAGGCAACTTGCTGCCCAAGGCCAAGCCAGCCGCGAAGACTTGCTGCAATCCGAGGAAAAGGCCTACCACAGCCCTGGAACCTGCACGTTCTACGGCACGGCAAACTCCAACCAGCTCATGCTCGACTTCATGGGCTTGCAATTTCCCGGTGGGGCCTTTGAGCCACCCACAAGCCAACAAAGGCAAGCGCTGATTGCCGAGAGCGTGCGAGCCATTGAAAGTGCAACACGCAACCCCGCCCTTCAGCTGGGGCACCTGGTGAATGCACAATCCCTGATGAACGCACTGGTGGGCCTGATGGCCTCCGGGGGGTCCACCAACCACACCATCCACTGGGTGACCGTGGCCCGGGCTGCGGGCTACCTGATCGATTGGAACGACTTGGCAACCATCTCCAGCGTGGTGCCCCTGCTGACCCGTGTATACCCCAACGGCAGCGAAGATGTGAATGCCTTTCAGGCTGCCGGTGGCACTGCCTCGCTGCTGGCCACCCTCATGGATGGTGGCTATGTGGACGGCAGCGCACTCACCATGTGGGGCACCTCCATGGCAAACACCGTGGCCGAGGTGTTGCCCAGCGCAGAACGATTCTCCACCCGCACCCCGACCCCTTCACGCAACCTGGACGTGCTTCGCCCGCACAACGCCCCTTTTCAGCCCGACGGCGGCATCCGCCTGATGCAAGGCAACCTGGGTCGTGGGGTGTGCAAAGTGTCTGCCGTGAAAGAAGAGCACCGCAGGGTGCAAGCCCCTTGCAAAGTGTTTACCGACCAGCAACACGTGATCGATGCATTCAACCGGGGCGAATTGACGAAGGCCTTTGTGGCGGTTGTGATTCACCAAGGGCCGCGCGCCAACGGCATGCCTGAACTGCACAAGCTAACCCCCATCCTGGGTGTGTTGCAAGACCAAGGTCTGGCCGTGGCACTGGTGACCGATGGGCGCATGAGCGGCGCATCCGGCAAGGTCTTGTCTGCCATCCATGTGTGCCCGGAAGCCAGCATGCAAGGCCCCCTGGGACGCCTGCGCGACGGCGACCTGGTGACCGTGGATGCGAACACTGGCGAACTCAGCACCACTGCAAACCTGGCCATGCGTACACCTTGCCCCCCACCCGAGCAAGCCGTTAGCCTGGGCCGCGCCTACTTCCAGATGTGGCGCAACACCGTGAGCAGCGCCGAGGCAGGCGCAAGCAACCTGTTTGCACCCCATTCAAACACCGAAGGAACAACGCAATGAACGAACAGCGACAAGCACCAATCCGCATCGAGAACACGCGGACCTGGCTCACGCAAGGCGTGCTGCCCGTGGTGGTGGTGAACAGCGTCGGGCAGGGGCTTGAAATTGCAGAGGGCCTGTTGCACGGCGGGATTGATCAAATGGAGATCACGCTGCGCACCCCAGAGGCTCTGCAAGCCATGCGCGAGATCACGAAACACTTTCCCGGCATGAAACTGTCTGCAGGCACGGTGCTCACACCCGAACAATTTGAACAGGCTGCCGATGCCGGGGCAACCCTGTTCATATCTCCCGGCCTGACCGAGACGCTGGCCGAGCATGCCCTGAAACATCAGCATGCGTGGGTGCCCGGTGTGGCCACCGCCTCGGAAGTGATGCGGGCCCTGGAGTTGGGCTTTGAGCTCTTGAAATTTTTTCCGGCCATGGCTGCGGGTGGTCCCAAAGCATTGGCAGGAATCACCGCCGCCCTGGCCAGTGCGCGAGTTGTTCCCACGGGTGGTATCACTGTGAACACGCTTCAGGAGTGGCGAAACATTCCAGCGGTGCAAGCGGTGGGGGGCACGTGGATCACGGCGGGTCTGGGCGATGACACACAGGTGACAGCAATTGTGGCCCAACGCGCTGCAGAGGCTGTTGCAGCGTGGAAGGGCCATGCGCTTGTGTAAGCCAATCGCCTTGACTTGCTGGAGGCATGTTTGTTTGGATCAGGCCTTGTCTGGTTCTTGGCCATAAGCCGGGCTTGGTTCTTGGCCTGAAGCTGAGCCTCTTTTGGCCTGAAGCTGAGCCTCTTTTGGCCTCAAGCCGTGCCGAGGCTTGTTTCTCGCTGAAAACCTGTCTCTCCCTTGCTGGGCCTGAAGGAGCCTGGGGCCGCCCCTCGAAAAAGATGTCGGGCTCGGCCCCTGCCAGCAACCTGGCGGTTGGCTGGCACCGGCCCTTTGCGGCACGCAAGGGCAGGTTTTCTTGATGCTCGCACCAAG
>DASUEC010000318.1:0-19172 GCA_036275255.1 Limnobacter sp.
TGAGGCATCGCTTTAGAAAAAAAGGGTTACCACAGCAGTGGCCACCCTTTGATTCATGTCCGTGTGGACGAGAACATCAAAGCGCAGTGCCACATCGGTGGTGACTTCCTGCTGATCTACAATTTGGCTAGAGCCACCTAATTATTGACGCTCTGTTACAAGGTTTTTGGTGCCGAGGTCTCACTCAAGTCAAGTTCATAAAACAAAGGTTGCTGGCACTGTCTAAATAGCTGGTATTTCACGCCACCGTGTTCATTTTCAATGATCAACCGGCAGGCTCTGTCCAAAGTCCACTTGCCTTTTTGCTTTGCGTTTGAAAATGAGCCTGAGGCCACACAATTTGAACCTACCAATTCATGTTGAAAGACGCGCTCGGAGATTTCAATCGATGAATAAATTGCCTTCATCACAGTGCTTTCATTGACCCGAAAACTTGCGCATGATTCTGGTGTTTCATCAGAGCCGATCAGCCCGGTGTAAACGGCATTCTGTTCAATCTGTACTTGCATGGAGTTGGACATTTGCAAGTTGCTGCATGCTCCAAGTGAGCAAATCAAGCCAAGCGAAATGACTTTCACCATGATGCAGTTGCTGCTTCGGAATTGTTTTTGTAGGACACGGTTGGATGCCGAAAAATTTCTCTCGTAGGTGGTGTTGAAGATGATTATGTTTGCATACAGTTCGCTGGGCTGAGTATCAAGTCAATCTCGTTTCGTATGTTCTCAAGTTTTAACCGTTGGCCCTCGGATCAAGAATCCTGACTTGTTGCAATCACTTGCTAAAAGGCACCTTCCCCGGCCTGAACGGCGGTGCTTTGGGAAACTGAAAAACACCCGCCGGAATGTCCACCTCAGGCGCCTTTTCGCTGGTCCACACATGCGCCATGGGTTTGAATTCATAAGTGGGTGCCAGGCGGTCTGCGGCCACGCCCAGCAGGCCCTTTAGCGCATCCACGGTGCCGTAAACAAAACCGTCACATTGGCTGCAGCGGCGGTATTGCTTGGGTTGGCCAGAGCCGCCAATCATGTCGATCGCTTTGAATTCGCCCTGTGCGCATTGCGCTTCGGCTTTAAAAAAAGCGACATTGGCGTAGGGCATGCCGCTGATGGTTTGGCAATCCCGGCAGTGGCAAACCAGTTGTGCAACGGGTGCCTGGGTAAAGCGAAGGGTCAATTGGCCGCATGGGCACTGGGCTTGGAAGGTGCAGTTCATCCAATCACTCATGTGGTCGAGGTACCAATATTGTGTTCGATTTTTACCAGTTGAGTGAATTGTTCTATGGCGTGGGTGGCTGCAGGCGATTTTGACCGGCTTCCCAGGTGGACAATGGCGATGCTGCTAAACAGCGGCGGAAAATCCACGATGTTGAGTTTCACCAGGCTGCCATTGTCCTGCCAGGGTTTGGCGGCCAGCTCGGTGGAGGCCACAATGGTGTTGGTGCGCAAGGCCACCTGATGCAGCAGGTGCACGTCGTCGCATTCCAGCGCAAGTTGGGGCAGGTTGCGGCTGCTTTGCCCCAGCAACTGGGCCAGTCCGGCTTTCATCATGTCGGGCAATTTCACGGAGGCAATGCCATATTCCCAGGCGTCTTCAAATCGGTGGGGCTGGCCCGCCAGGGGGTGATGGCAGCGTGCGTACAAATGGCCATACTGCCGCATCAAATGCTGTATGTTCAAATGCGGCGCGGCATGGATCTCGCCCGTGTCGGCCACAAAAAAATCAATGTCTTCCCTCAGCAGCAGGGCCAGCAAATTGGCCGGGTTGTCGATTTCGACACGCACCGACACTTTGGGGTAGGCCAGGCGCATGTTTTCAATCACGGGGCCGGCCAAGGTGGCTGCGGGGAAGGGGCCCACACCAAACACCAGTTCGCCGATTTCGCCTTGTTGATACAGGTCGATGTCGCGTTTCAGGGATTTTGCTTCGAGCAGCAGGGTCCTGGCGCGTTGAATCAGAAACTGGCCCGCAGGCGTGGGGCGTATTTCGCCGCCCTTGCGTTCGAAGAGCAGCAGGCCAGTTTGTTTTTCCAGCGACTGAATGCTGCGGCTGAATGCCGGTTGGCTCAAATGAACCTTTTGAGCGGCCTTGGCGAAGTGGCGCGTGTCGTCCAACGCGAGCAGGTGTTCCAGCGGGTGGAGGTTGGTCATTTAATGCATCCGGTGCATTGAGGGAGGGTTTATTATGCAGTGGACGAATTAATGGAACAAGCTTACATTGAATGCCTGGATGGAGCGCAGAGGGTGGATCATGCAAATTTCGGAATTTCAAAATGTGCTGATTCTGATTGCCATGGCAGGGTTCGCCTTGATGGAGTTGGTAACACGCCGTTACCAAACCACGGTGAATGCCACCCACAACGACACCAAGCTGGAGTTGTTCATGTTCATCAGCCTGGTGGCCATTACCCAGCCCTTGGTGATTTTGGCCACGCAAAGCGTGGGGCAGGCCTGGTTTGCACAATGGCAGGGCGTGTGGGCGCATTGGCCTTGGTGGGCGATGTTTGGCGTGTTGCTGGTGGGTGACGATTTAACCCAATACCTGTGGCACCGGGCTTCGCATTCACCATTGTTGTGGCCCTTGCACCGCGCGCACCATTCGTCGCAGTACATGAGCGTGCGCATCACCTTTCGCAACAACTTTTTTTATTACCTGATGATGCCCGGCCTTTGGATTGCGGGTGCTCTTCTGTTTTTGGGCTTCGGGGGTTGGGTGTATGCCAGTTACTTGACCTTGAAGTTGACGATTATTCTTGGGGCGCATTGCGCCTGGCGCTGGGATGAGCCGCTTTACAAAATCAAGGCCCTGCACCCGGTGATGTGGGTGCTGGAGCGCACCATTTCCACGCCGGCCACGCATTGGGCCCACCATGCGCTCACGAACAAAGACGGCATTGGGCACTACACCGGCAATTTCGGCAACATGCTGTTTTTGTGGGATGTCATTTTTGGCACGGCCCACATCACGCGCAAGTACCCTGAGCAGATTGGTTTGATGGACGACCGCATTCACGGGCAAGAACACTGGGCACACCAAATTTTTTACCCGCTTGTGCAGTCTCAGCGGGCTGACTCTGCCTTGCGCTTTGGTGGCACCATTTACGATGAATCCAAGCGGACGAACTGAATTTGATTCATCTCCGGGAACTCTCATCTTCCCCTCACCTCTAAAAAATCTTCGAGTGGTGTCCACGCCACACTTCACCATGTACCATTTGAATGAGCAGGGGTGGTCAATTCCCTGTTCGGCCTTTTGTTTTTTGCGCCCATTTCGCATTTAGAACAGGTTTCCATGTCCACACTGCCCTTGCTTAACCTGGTGCTGCTTCCGTTTGCGGGGAGCTTGATTGCCGCTTTGTTGCCAGCCAATGCGCGAAACGCAGAGTCCACTTTGGCTGGCTTGATTGCATTGGTGTGTGCCGTTCAGCTTGCCATGCTGTACCCCGCGGTGTCGGCTGGGGTGGTTCTGCGCGAGGAGTACGCATGGATTCCTTCCTTGGGCCTGGAGTTTGTGTTGCGTGTGGACGGCTTTGCATGGATGTTTGCCATGCTGGTGCTCGGCATGGGTGCTTTGGTGGTGTTGTATGCGCGGTATTACATGTCACCATCTGACCCCGTGCCGCGGTTTTTTTCTTTTCTTTTGGCGTTCATGGGGGCCATGAGTGGTGTTGTGCTCTCTGGCAATCTCATTCAATTGGCTGTGTTTTGGGAGCTCACCAGCCTTTTTTCATTTTTGTTGATTGGCTATTGGTACCACCGCAAAGATGCACGGCGGGGTGCCCGAATGGCCTTGACCGTGACGGGTGCAGGTGGCTTGTGTCTGCTCGCGGGTGTGCTCATGCTTGGGCACATGGCGGGTAGCTACGACCTGGATGTGGTGTTGGCAGCCAAAGACACCGTGCAGGCCCATGCACTGTACACACCAATGCTGGTGTTGGTTTTGCTGGGGGCATTCACCAAGAGTGCGCAGTTTCCTTTCCATTTTTGGTTGCCACACGCCATGGCGGCACCCACGCCGGTGTCTGCCTACCTGCACTCGGCCACCATGGTCAAGGCGGGGGTGTTTTTGCTGGCGCGCTTTTGGCCCGTGCTCTCGGGCACGGATGAATGGTTTTGGCTGGTCACCTGCACTGGGTTGGCCACGTTGTTGATGGGTGCGTTTGCAGCCATCTTCCAGACAGACCTGAAAGGATTGCTGGCGTATTCCACCATCTCACACCTGGGGCTGATCGTAACGTTGTTGGGCATGAACAGCCCTTTGGCCGCGGTGGCGGCTGTGTTCCACATCATCAACCACGCCACGTTCAAGGCATCGTTGTTCATGGCGGTGGGCATCATTGACCATGAAACCGGCACCCGCGACATTCGCAGGCTGAGCGGTTTGCGGCATGCCATGCCAATCACGGCCACACTGACCATGGTCGCCGCTGCAGCCATGGCTGGTGTGCCGTTGCTCAACGGGTTTATTTCCAAGGAAATGTTTTTTACCGAGGCGGTGTTTGTGAGCACGGTGCCGTGGTTCTCGGCGGCTCTGCCCTTTGTGGCCACCTTGGCGGGTGTGTTCAGCGTCGTGTATTCGCTGCGCTTTACCGTGGATGTGTTTTTTGGGGCTGACCATTGCAGCCAGTTGCCCAAGCCTGCGCATGAGCCACCACACTGGATGCGTGTGCCCGTGGAGTTGCTTGTGTTGATTTGCCTTGCCGTGGGGGTGCTTCCTCATTTGCTCATTCAGCCCATTCTTGAAACTGCCGCAAGCCCTGTGGTGGGAGGCATGCTGCCCACTTTCAGCCTCGCCCTGTGGCATGGCTTCAATCTTCCTCTGGTCATGAGTTTTGTGGCCTTGTTGGGCGGGATGGTTTTGTATTGGGCCATGCGCAAACAGATGAATGTGGGTGCGCCCAAGCCTGCACCGTTGATTGGTGCATTCAGTGGCAAGCGCCTGTTCCGCAGTGTGGTGGCCTTGTTTGTTGTTGGCGCGCGGGCAGGCATGCGGCTAATCAGCACGCAGCGCCTGCAGCCACAATTGTTGCTGATGATGCTGGTCACTTTGATTGCAGCAGCGTTGGCGCTTTACGGCGGCGGTTCAATGGCTTGGCCCGAGGCGGGCACGCGTGAACCCTTGCCGTTTTCTGTGATGTTTGCATTGTTATGGGCAGTGGGATGCAGCGCTGCCATCGCTGCGGCCTGGCAGGCCAAGTATCACCGACTCACGGCCCTGATCCTGATGGGGGTCGCAGGGTTGACCACTGTGGTGACTTTTGCATGGTTCTCTGCACCTGATTTGGCATTGACCCAGTTGTCGGTGGAGGCGGTGACCACGGTGCTCATTCTGTTGGGTTTGCGGTGGTTGCCCAAACGGCGTGAAGAAATCAAGGACGCTGGAAACCTGTGGGTGAAAGCCAAGGCCAAAGCACGAAGGGGCCGTGATTTGCTGATTGCTTCCACCGCAGGCTTGGGGCTGGCGGTGTTGTCCTATGCTGTTATGACGCGGAGCTTTCCCCAAAGCATTTCTCCTTTCTTCCTTGAACGTGCCTTGCCTGAAGGTGGAGGTACCAATGTGGTGAACGTGATGCTGGTGGATTTTCGTGGTTTCGACACGCTGGCAGAAATCACGGTGCTCGGGGTGGTGGCGCTCACGGTGTATGCCTTGTTGCGCCGCTTCAGGCCCGCCGCCGAAAGTGTGGATATTCCCATGCAGCAACGGGCCATTCCAGTGGACATTGCAACAGATCTGATTTCGAGCGACCAAGACATCGACACAGCCAAAGGTTATTTGCTGGTGCCTGCGGTGTTGGTGCGTGCCGTGTTGCCAATTGCGGCAGTTATTGCGGTGTATTTGTTCATGCGGGGGCACAACGAGCCAGGTGGTGGCTTTGTGGCGGGCTTGGTGTTGTCCACTGCCTTTATTTTGCAGTACGTCATTTCTGGAACGCGTTGGGTAGAAACCCACCTGCCTCTGCGGCCGCCGGTCTGGATTGCCAGTGGTCTGCTTGTGGCCACTGCAACAGGCCTGGGCGCCTTGCTGCTGGGCTATCCGTTTTTAACCACGCACACTGCGCATTTGCATGTGCCTCTGGTCGGGGAGCTTCATGTGGCCAGCGCGCTTTTCTTCGACATTGGTGTATTTACTTTGGTGGTGGGGTCGACGTTGCTGATCCTGACTGCTTTGGGGCATCAGTCTTTGCGGGGGCATCGCCGGGCGGTTGTTCACGGGGGTGATGACCATTCAACACGGAAGGGGGTGAACTGATGGAGCTGATTCTTTCAATGGCCATTGGCGTGTTGACAGCCTGTGGCGTTTGGCTTGTGCTGCGCCCGCGCACTTACCAGGTGATCATCGGCTTTTGTTTGTTGGGTTACGGCGTGAATCTGTTTATTTTCAGCATGGGGCGCCTGGCCGTGGACAGTGAACCCATTTTGGTGCCCGGTGTGGCGACCACGCTTGCCAACTACAGCGACCCCATGCCGCAGGCACTGGTGTTAACTGCGATTGTGATTGGTTTTGCAATGACCGCGCTCTTTTTGGTGGTGCTGTTGGCCCAGCGGGGTTTTTTCGGGAATGACCATGTGGATGGCAAGGAGGACGCCGAATGATGCCTCTTGTGGAAGGTTTGATGCCACACTTGATCATCGCGCCGATCCTGTTTCCACTCGTCATGGCTTGCGTGATGCTTTTGCTGGGCGAGCGGCGCTATCGCCTGAAAATCAGTCTGGGCTTGTTTGCCGGGTTTGCCAACCTGGCCATTGCACTGGCTTTGCTGGTGTGGGCCAAGGCTGGGCAGGCTGCGGGGTCACTGGGTATCTATTTGCCATCCAACTGGGATGTGCCGTTTGGCATCGTTCTTGTGCTCGATCAGCTTTCAGCCTTGTTGTTGGCACTTGCTGCCTTGGTGGGCTTTGCGGCCTATGCCTTTTCGATGGCTCGGTGGCACAAGGCCGGGTCGCATTTTCATCCGCTCTTTCTGGTGCAGATGATGGGGATCAACGGTGCATTTTTAACCGGAGACCTCTTCAACCTCTTTGTGTTTTTTGAAGTCATGCTGGCCGCCTCGTATGGTTTGCTGCTGCATGGCTCGGGCCGGCTGCGGGTTCGCGCTGGTTTGCACTACATTGCCATCAACCTCACGGCATCGTCTTTGTTTCTGGTGGGGGCGGCCATGGTGTACGGGGTGACAGGCACCTTGAACATGGCTGATCTGGCCACCCGAATTCCCATGATTTCTCCAGAGGACCGCCCGCTGTTCCATGCGGGGTGTGCGGTGTTGGGGGTTGCTTTTCTTGCCAAGGCGGCCATGTGGCCCCTCAATTTCTGGTTGGTTCCAGCCTACTCGTCGGCCAGTGCGCCAGCCGCTGCCGTGTTTGCCATGCTCACCAAGGTTGGCGTGTATGTGGTGTTGCGCTTGTACACGCTGCTTTTTTCTGAACAGGCGCAGGCCTCGGCGGGCTTTGGGGGGGATTGGTTGGTTTGGGGCGGCCTGTTGACCATGGCCTTTGGATCGCTGGGTGTGTTGACGGCCACCAGCCCAGGCAGGGCGGCGGCCTTTTCCATCACGGTGTCCTCGGGTATTTTGATCTGCGTGGTCGGTTTGGGTGTTCCTGAAGTGACGGCCAGTGCGCTGTATTACTTGTTGGGCTCCACTTTTGCGGTGTCCGCCTTGTTTTTGCTGACCGAGTTGATGGACCGGGTGCGCGACATGGAGGCTGCGGCGCGTAAACAAAAAGAGGAGGAGGACTTGAGTCGCCCAGTTGGATACGCGGAGTCCCGCATGGGTGAAGACGTGAACCTCGATGAAAACGAGGAGGCGTTGATTGGGCGACCCACGCCGGGGTCGACAGCTTTGCTGGGTCTAACCTTTGTGGTGTGCACATTGCTGGTGGCTGGTTTGCCACCCCTGTCCGGCTTTTTGGGCAAGTTTGCCGTGGTGTCGGCCTTGCTGCCCATTGCCGACACCGATTTCACGACCACCCCTGGCATGTGGACTTTGATGGTGATGCTGTTTGTCTCAGGGCTTTTTGCTTTGGTGGCCCTCACGCGAATCGGCATTCGGTTTTTCTGGATGACCAGCGAGCGCCCGGCCCCCTTGTTGCGAACCATTGAGTATCTGCCCATTGCCTTCTTGATTGTTTTTTGCGTCTTGTTGACGGTGCGTGCAGAGGTGGTCATGAAATTTGCCAGGCAAACAGCGCACAGCCTTCATGCCCCAGGCAATTACACGGATGCGGTGCTCTCGGAAAGGCCCCGCTGGGCGCCCACAAACGCCAATCGGCTGGATGCCTCAGACCAATCTCTCGAGGAGGCACCATGATCAAGAAGTTGTTACCAGACCCATGGCTGAGCCTGGCTCTCATTCTTCTCTGGCTGATTCTGAATCGAAGCCTTGGGCTGGGCCACGCTTTGTTCGCGCTGGTGTTGGGTGTGTTGGTGCCGGTCCTGGTCCAACCGCTCAGGCCCCTGCCGGTGTTGTTCAGGAAGCCTTTGCTGGCGCTTGGTCTGTTCGCCAAAGTGGGGTGGGATGTGATTGTGTGGAATTGCCGCGTGTTGCGTGGAACCCTCGCATCAGGCAAGCAGGTGCCCAAGGGCGGGTTTGTGGTGGTTCCTCTGGATTTGCGCAATCCCAACGGCTTGGCCGTGTTGGCGGCCATTCTGTGTGTGATTCCAGGCACGGTGTGGTCTGAGCTCTCCTTGGATGGCCGGTCTTTGCTTGTTCATGTGTTTGACATGAAAGATGCAGAGGAAGAAATCACCACCATCAAATTGCGTTACGAAAAACCCCTGATGGAAATTTTTCAATGAGCACTTTTTTGTTTGTCTCGATTGCCGTGACACTGGCCTGCTATGCGGTTGCCATGTGTCTTACGCTTTACCGAATGTTGATAGGCCCGCGTGCGCAAGACCGTGTGCTTGCCATGGACCTGATGTACACCATCGGCATGTTGATGTTGATGGTGTTGGCCATTCGCTATCAGAGCGAAATGTATTTTGAGGCGGCTTTGCTGATTGCCCTGTTTGGCTTTGTAAGTTCAGCGGCCATGGCCAAATTCCTGTTGCGTGGGGAGGTGATTGAATGATGTCAGTTGCACCGCTTTGGGTGGATGTGGTGGTGGGTGTGTTGCTGATGATGTCAGGGCTGTTTACCCTGTCATCGGCGGTGGGCCTTGTGCGTTTCAAATCGTTTTTTCAGCGGATGCATCCCACGGCCCTGGCCTACAGTTTTTCGGCCTGGCTGCTGACCCTGGCCAGCATTGTGTATTTTTCGGCGGTGGACAAGTCACTCACTTTGCACCCTTGGTTGATTTTGGTGTTTTTGTCGATCACCGTGCCAGTAACCACCATCTTTCTGGCAAGAACCGATCTTTTCAGGAACCGCATGGCCAAGTCGCCAGACCTTGACGTGCCGCCTCCTTTGAGCGAGATGGCCTCGCCACTGCCCAGAAAGAGGCCTGCACATCTGGATTAACCCTGCAATGCGTAGCGCTGAATGAGGCGCTTGCGCTTGCTGGGTTGAATGTTGATTTTTTCTGCATTGCGGCCAGCCACAGCCAGAAGGCGCGGATTCATCACGGCAAACCACAGGGGCGGTATGTAGGCCACCAGAAACATGCCGAAGTAGCCGGAGGGCAGGGTTGGCAGTTCTGGAAAATCACGCAGGGATTGATAGCTGCGCGCCGGGTTGGCGTGGTGATCCGAGTGACGCTGCAACTGAAAAACCACCAGGTTGGACACAAGGTGGTTGCTGTTCCACGAATGGTGGGGCGCGCAACGCTCGTACTGTCCGCTGGTCAGTTTTTGACGCAGCAGCCCATAGTGCTCAATGTAGTTGGCACTGGTGAGCTGGAATGCACCCCAGAATGCAACCACAGCCAACACCGGCAGCATGGGCCAGCCGAAGAAAGCAAGCAATGTGGCGTACAGGGCCAGTGTGAGAGCGCCCGCTTGCAGAATCTCGTTGCCCATGCTCCATCGGCTTTGGCCAGCCCGTGCAAGGCGTTCCGCCTCTAGCGTCCATGCGCGTTTGAATGCGCCGGGAATTTCTCGCAGCATGAATTCATAAATGTGTTCACCCATGCGTGAGCTGGCTGGATCTTCTGGCGTGGCCACGTCGCGATGGTGCCCACGGTTGTGCTCCACTGAAAAATGGCCGTAACCACCCAGCGAGAGTGTGAACAGCGCCAGGGCCTTGTCCAGCTTGCGCTTTTTGTGGCCCATCTCATGGCCCAGATTCAGCCCAAAGCCAAGCAGCGATCCCGTTGTGATGGCCACTGCCAGCCAGTGCACCCAATGCAGGGGCTGGGTGGCCAGAAAAATCACGTTGAACAAAAACCCGAAGGTGATGATGGGCACCAGCAGGTAGGTGATGAAGCGGTAGTAACGGGTATTCTCCAGTTCGGGAACTGCCTGCTCGGGCGGGTTCTGTTTGTCTTCACCAAACAGCACGTCCAGCGCTGGCACGCCCAAATAAAAAAGGGCCAGAAACGCCCAAAGCCAATTCGTATTGCCTGTGTACAGGTACAGCATTGGCCCAAGCGGTGCGGCAAATGGTGCAATCACAGAAATAAGCCACAAGTACTTTTTTGGGTCTTTGTATTGGACGGCTTGCAATGTGCTTGTTGTCATGTCGATGGTCCATGTGTGTCAGGGTGGTTTTATATTAGGCCTCGATGTGGATGGACAACACCGCACAGGGTGGCATAACATCGTCATAAAGTGACAAATCGAGACAGGCCTGTGCCACAAACCTTCAAAGAACTTCAACCCGCTTTGCATCCGGTGTATGCCCGTTTGTTGTGTGCAGAAATGCAGCGGCGCGGGTTTTCCCCCGATAGCATTCTGGAAGGCACATCATTGCAGTGGCAAGCCCTGCACCAGAGCAATCAGTTTTTGAACTTTGACCAAATGCGCCGCTTGATCCGGCGTGGCCTGAGTTTGAGCGAGTGCCCCTGGTTGGGTCTGGAGGTGGGTTTGCGAACACAAGCCTCGGCACATGGCACTTTGGGGGCCGCCATGATCGCCAGCAGTGACCTGCCCAAGGCCATGCTGCTGTTGCAACGCTATGCCGGGCTTCGCCAGAATTTGGCCACGCTGGCATTTGAACATGAACCCGTGTTTGCGGCGGTGTTGAAAGAGTGGGTAGACCTTGGCGATGTGCGCGAGTACCTGCATTGCCAATTGCTGGGAGGGCTGGTGCAATTGTTGACCGCCATGACCGGGCAGGATCTTCCTGGCCTGCTGCACATTGAATGGCCCTTTGAGCCCCCAGCTTGGGCGGAGCAATACGCACGCATTTCGCACAGCAATTCTTTTGGCGCACCGCACCTGCGGGTGGTGATGGACCAAGCCCTGGTACAAAGCCCCAGCCTTGCGGCCGATGAGGCTGCATTGCAACGCCTGTTGCGGGACTGCGATCTTCAACTTCAGCACCAATTGCAAGGTGGCAGCTTGTGCCAGCGTGTTCGGCTTGCCCTGCAGCAAACTGAGGGTGCCATGCCAACCCTTCGGGCCATGGCTGCCCGCGAAAACATGACCGAGCGAACCTTTATGCGGCACCTTCAGGCGGAGGGCAGCAGTTACCAAACCCTGTTGGACGAGGTGCGCAAGGAGCGTGCAGCATGGTTGCTTCACAACACCGAAAAGACCGTGGAAGAAATCGCCCTGGCCTTGGGTTATGAAGACCCGTCCAACTTCAGCCGCACTTTTCGGCGTTGGTTTGGTGAATCACCTCGCAATTTCAAGCAAATGGACTAAAGATGGATTTGGGCTCTTTTGAATGGCTTGTCCAGCATGCTAATGAATCTATCGTGCAAACATTTCTATGTTTAATTGGTATTTTTATAACAAAAGGGTGATACTGGCTAATGACCAAATCACCTCCCCACGCCAGCGCTGCTGAAACCGCTCAATGGATTGCGCGGCAAAGCCAGCCCACTTTCATTGAAATCCTGAATGGTCTTCACCGCATTTTTGTGCTGGCTTTGGTGCTGATTTCGCTCACCAGCCTCGCAGTCCATTGGCCCTTGGGTTACCTCGGGCTGGCGGATGGAAAGATTTTTCAGCCGATTGGGCCCTCCAGTGCAGTCGTGCTGTTGTTGATCAGCCTGGCACTCGCAGTTCAGTTTGCGCAAATGAGGCCCAGGTATGACCGTTTCCTTTTGTTGCTTGCTGCCGCTGTGCTGCTGGGTCTCTGGGGCGGTGTGGTGGATTCCGTGTATGTTCATTCAGAAATTCAATGGTATGTGTCTGCTGCGCTCACCCTGTTGACTTGCCTTTATTTGCTGCGTGAGACCCTGCCAGACAATGGGGAAGTGATCCTGTTTCTGTTTTCCATGGGTGTGGCCATGTTTGCCATGCTGGCCTGGGTGTTCACCCGCTCGTTTTACCCGTCAGGCGCCTCTGCCGGGTACACCGTATTCTCTCCCTGGAGTGCGTTTTCCTACCTGGTGCTGTCGTGGATTGGTACCACTCAAAGCCGGGTGTTCAAGTCGTTTTTGTTGGATGCGCACCGTTACAGGAGCAAACAGATCGGTGTGATTTTTCTGATTGCTGCACCCACAGTGGTCATGGTTTTGACTGTTTTCTTCCTGAGCATTGGGGCCGCCCACATGTCTATTGTGGAGGTGTTGCTCGCTCAGGCAGTTGCGTGTGGTGTTGCTGTGTTCGCAATTGTTGCCCTGTTCTTTTATGCAAAGCAGCAGTCAATGCTGGAGTCTGTACATGAACAAACACTCACCATGGTCAACATGCGATTGCAAGAGGCCCTCAGAGAACTGGAATGCGAAAGACAGTCGATTGATGCGCTGAACAGGCAGTTAAACGATGAACTGAATGTGAAATCACACAATCTGGATGAAGCTGTGGCCGCTTTGAAGGAGCAACGCAAACTGGAAAAATTTGCATTGGAATCCAAAAGTCGCTTCCTTAGCACGATCAGTCACGAGATCCGGGGGCCTTTGAGCGCGATTGTTGGTCTGGCCGGCCTACTCAAGGGGGTCAACGATGAAAGAAGTCGGCCCTTGGTGGAAAAGCTTGAGATGGCAACGCGGCACTTGGACGAATTGCTGACCGATGTGCTTGAAATGAGCAAACTGAATGCGGGAAAAATGAGCCTGCGCGAGCAGCCTTTTGATTTGAAGGAGCTGACCGATCGAATGATTGCGTGGGTGTTGCCAGTGGCCAATCACAAAGGCATTTACTTGCGACTGGAGCAGAATCTGAAGGCGCCAACATGGCTGTTGGGCGACGAACTGCGCTTGCGGCAGGTGTTGTTGAATCTTGTGAACAACGCCATCAAGTTCACCGACAATGGTGGGGTGCTGCTCAGGGTGACATGCCTGCAGGCAGAAGCTGAAAGCACCACTGTGCAGATTCAGGTGGAGGACACGGGCAAGGGCATTGCGAAGCAAAGACTCTCTTCCATTTTTGATCCCTTTGAGCAGGAAAATCTGGAGATTGGCTTCTCGCACGGTGGACATGGCCTTGGGCTTGCCATCGTGAAAGACCTGATCGACCTGATGCGTGGCTCCATTGAAGTGAACTCCTTGGTGGGCAAGGGCAGCACCTTCACTTTAACCCTGAGCTTCCAGAATGCAAATGCCCTGCCAACCCCTCAGGCAACGAAAGAAGGGTCCACCGATGGGGCCGCCCCGACACTGCGAGGCAAACGCGTTTTGATTGTAGACGACATGGGGTTGAATCGTGACGTCGTCAAGTGGTTATTGGAGGCCCAGGGTTGTGTTGTGCACGATTGCGATTCGGGTCAAGCCGCGCTGGATTATCTGTCTGGGCATCCGATTGATTTGCTGCTCACAGATCTTTACATGCCGGGGTTGACCGGCATTGATCTGGCACGATCCGTGCGGCAAAACCCCGCTTGGTCCAATGTTTTGATGTTTGGATTAAGTGGATCCAACCTTGTCGAAGAGGTTCAGGCTTGCAAGGAAGCGGGCATGATAGGTCTTCTATTGAAGCCTTTTGACCCGTCAAAACTTCTGGAGGCCTGGGCTGCTGCATCCCCCCTTAATTTGGAGGGCCCCCGATGAATGCGAACCCGAAAAAGTTTGACGCCATTTAAACTTTGAGCATTTGCGCAACTGTTGATGTTATTAAAGGATCTGTGCGATGCGCCTGGACGGGATCGATATTGAAGAAGCCATGATGCGCCTGATGGGCAACAAAGCGCTATTGCTGCGGGTCATCAAAAGCTTTTTACATGAATACAGTTTGAAACGTTCATCGGTTTCGGAAATGCTCGATGGTCGGCGTTTTGATGAATTGAAGTTGTTTTTGCACACGTTCAAGGGCATGGCAGCCAACGTGGCCGCCCAGGAGGCCTTTGCATTGGCTCAACAGGCTGAACATGGTTGCGCGGCGCAGGATGTGGACACAGTCAGAAGCGTGCTTCTGCAACTGGACGAGTTCATGTCCCGGCTCGAGCGTTCTTATGCAGCCTGTTCCACCATGATCTAGGGTACCCCTGTTTCTGGGGGGCACTCAACTTGAAGAGTTTCCTACACTGGCGGTAATCAGACAGGGAGAACCTGCAATGCAGGCCATCACGGGAGCAAAACATGAAGACGCTTTTTATCCTCGAGGACCATCCTACGACAGCAATTGTCACCGAGGAGATTTTCAAGAGTGTGATTGGCAGCGTGCAGGTGAAGTACTTCGAGAGCCTGCGCGACCTGGCCTCGGTGAACGTTGCGGAGGCTGACATTTTGGTCTCAGACCTGGCGCTGCCCGACAGCACGCCAAGCGAAGTGCTTGACTTTACACTGAGCCGTTTCGAAAAAATTCCAAGGATTTATTTCACCAGTTTGCTGGACGCAGATTTGAACCAGCGCGTGGTGGAGTCTGGCGGGTTGTTTCTAACCAAAAATACCAAGTACAAGTCTTTGATTGAGTCGGTGCAAAAGTATCTCAGAATGGGTGCGATTGACGTGGCATACGCCGACTCGTTGAACAGCTACCAGAGTTATATCCAGTTTCCAGGCACCAGCAAACCCCTGACTTTGAAGCAGGCCAAGGTGATGGAACAGATCAGCAGGGGGCTGACTGGCAAGGAAGTGGCTCGACGGCTTGGAATGAGCCCAGACACTGTGAGTGCACATGTGAAAGAGGCATTTCACCGCTTGGGGGTCCAGAATCGGGTAGAGGCAGTCGCCAGATTCAATGAGGCAAAGAAAATTGCCAGTCGTTTGCATGGCGATGTTGTTATTCAACAAATTTCTTCCGAGTAGGTCATGGCCGCGCCTTCTCGCCCCAAAGCCCTGCCCATCTCGGAGATCGACGTGGCAAAGCACACGCAGAACAGCCTGATTGGCTCTCGGGTACTCATCGTTGATGACATTGAAATGAACGCCTGGATTGCAGCCAGTGTCCTTGAACACCATGGTGCGATTTGCGAGTGCAGTTGCAGTGCGATTGCTGCCCTTGAACGTCTCCAGAAGGGGAAAAAGTCCAGCGTAGATCTTGTGTTGCTCGACATTCACATGCCCGAAATGAATGGGTTTGAGGTGGCCGTTCGAATTCGACAGACGGAGGGGCTTCATGACTTGCCGCTGATTGCCTACACCACCGCGGTGTACGGAGACACGGAAAGTGGCGCAAAAAATGCAGGCATTGATGCCGTCATTTACAAACCGGTTGAACCTGAGCTTTTGGTGGAAACCTGCAGAAAGTATTTGACCAGAAGCGACTGTTCGGTTCGCGCATGATGATGCCAATGCATTGAAGACAGGTGGGCATGCAGATGCCTGGGGGTAGAGGAAGTGAAGATACTGCTGGTTGATGATGATCAACAGGTTCGGTGGCTGCTGGATTGCATGTTGCACGACCTAGGGCACGATGTGTTGAGCGTCGCGTCTGGCGAAGAGGCGTTAACCGTGTTGTTGGCTGGCCAGTTCTTGCCCGACTGCATGATTCTCGATCGACAGATGCCATTCATGTCGGGCATTGAGTTGATGAGAGCACTGCGACAGTCCCAGACCTTTTCCGATATTCCCATCATCATGCTGACCGCTGCCACCACGGCTGAGGAAATGGCGGAGGGTTTGACCAGCGGTGCACAAATGTATTTGCCCAAGCCAGCCTCCAAGAGTTTGTTGAGGGCATCGATTGCTTCCCTGAAGTCGGTGGTTGCACAACGGCAAGGTTTGATGGATGAGATGAGTCAAACCAGGCAGGGATTGCGTCTCGCCCAATCCATGACCTTTGGCTACAGAACGCCTGCACAGGCCAACCAGATTGCCTGCACGCTGGCGCAGCTTTCTCCCAAACCCGCAAATGTGGTCATTGGGTTGTCGGAGTTGCTTATCAACGCCGTTGAGCATGGCAATTTGGGATTGGGCTACGCCGAAAAGTCAAGGTTGTTGCAGGCAGGTGATCTAGAACAAGAGATCGCCATGCGGCTCATGAACAAGGAGTTTCGGGCCAGGGTGGCACGCGTGTTTGTTGAACAAAACGAAGAATCCGCGCGTGTAACCATTTGCGACGAGGGCAACGGTTTTGACTGGAGTCAGTATCTGGACTTCTCGCCGCAGCGGGCATTTGATTTGCATGGCCGCGGCATTGCAATAGCTAAAAATTCAGCATTCGAAAGCATGAGATACCTGGGGAGGGGCAACGTCGTGGAACTGTTCCTGAGCGTTGGTGGCGATGAGAGTTGTCGGCAAGAGAACGACAATTCCAGAACAAGAATATTGGAGCGCGATTGTGAGTAATGTGGATACCCGCTTTGAACCCGAGGCCTCGGTCGGATCGCTTTGGCTGGATGCATCTGCTGAATGCGTGTACGCCAATCACAGTTTCTTCAATCTTGCGAAGACGCCGAATGCATCTTTTGCAGGCAAAGGCTGGTTGAATGTTTTTCATCCAGATGACCAGCCCATGCTTTGCGACGAGGTCATGAAGCTTTTTGGATCTGAAAAAGACTCCTTTAGCCGGATTTTGCGTTTTGGACGGGACGAGAGCTGGGGCCGGGTGATTCGGGTATGTGCGTGCCTGCAGAACCCTGAAGGCGGGCCGCAAGTGCTGCTGGCCTGTGTAGACATCACAGAGCAGAAGCGTCTTGAATACAGCTTGCGCGACAGCGCTGAACTGCTCGCAGCAGTCAACAAGATCACCAGCGGCTTTTTGGCCAATCAAGATGTGTTGAAGCACTTCACCGAGACACTGAGAATCATATTGGAGGTGTCTGGCAGTGAATACGGCTTTATCTCGGAGCGTATGACAGACGCCTCTGGGCGCCCATTTATGCGTGCATATGCCATTTCAGACATCTCGTGGGATTCAGAGTCACGCGCGATGTACTCCGTTTTTGATGAAAAGAAACACATGGACTTTCACACCCTGAACAATTTGTTCGGGTATGTGCTGTTGACCGGGGAAACGGTTATTTCAAACGATCCGAAAAATGACGTGCGAGCGGGAGGATTCCCACGCGGTCACAGAAACATGGATGCGTTTCTTGGTTTGCCTTTGCTGGCGGGTCGGGATGTGTTGGGCATGATCGCAATCGCAAACCGGCCCGGCGGTTACGACGAAAGTCTCGTGCATTGGCTCGATCCAGTGACCAGCAGTTTAAGCAGCATGATTCTGAGCATGCGCACCCGCCGGGACAATGAGGAGGCGCAGCAGGCTTTGATTGCCGCAAAAAACGAAGCAGAAAAGGCCAATCGGTCCAAGAGTCTTTTTTTGGCAACCATGAGCCATGAAATCAGAACACCCATGAATGGCATTATCGGCATGTGCGATTTGTTGGCTGAAACCACCCTGTCGGCGCAACAACATCACTATGTGAAAACCGTGGGGAGAAGCGCAAATAATCTGCTCTCAATCATCAATGACCTTCTTGATCTTTCCAAATTGGAGGCAGGCCATATTGAGGTGAAGAGTCACCAGCTCGACCTTGAGCGTTTGTGCGTTGATGTGGCAGCCATCTTGTCAGCAACATGCAGAAAAAAGGGCCTTGAGCTTGTGTTTGATTATGCACCGGACCTGCCACGCCGCTTTGTGGGTGATGCTGCAAAAATACGGCAGATCCTGATCAATCTGTTGAGCAACGCCATTAAATTTACAACACACGGCCATGTGATGCTTGAAGTGTCAGCAAACGTAAACGGAGAAATTGAGTTTGCTGTGCACGACACAGGGGTGGGTATTGATTCCGACCGGATTGGTGAGCTTTTTCAGATGTTTCACCAGATTGACCAGGGCAATGACAGGCGATTTGAGGGCACTGGTCTTGGTCTGGTGATTAGTCGACGACTGGCTCAAGCCCTTGGTGGCGATATTGCTGTGCGCAGCTCTAAAGGGCTTGGTTCGGTGTTTACGCTTCATTTGCCGCTCTTGCCCCATCAGGAAATGGATGGTTTGGTGGAGGGAAGTACCAAGACCACATTGGATGGGCTCAGCGTGATGGTTGTGGATGACAATGAGCTGAGCCTTGGGGTATTAACGCGGCAGTTTGATTATTGGGGTGCCAGAACCTCTTCCTCGGCCAGCGCAGCACAGGCCTTGGTTGTGATTGAACAGGCACACAGAGCCGGTGCTGGCTACGATCTGGCGGTTGTGGACATCGAGCTGACAGGATTCGATGGATATTGGCTTGCAAGGGAGCTGCACAATGCACTTGGTGAAAGTGCGCCCAAGCTGATTTTGCTGAGTTCCAATGCGGTGGCACCCGCGAGCCTTACGCCACCGATCGTCAAGGTCATTCCAAAAGCACTTGGCTTGAGCCAGTTGCATGGTTTGTTGTTGTCGTTCATGCCGATGTTCAAAAACAAGGTGCCGTACTCCAAGATGATGCAGGAAATCTGCCCGCCAGACCTGCCTGGTGGACTTGTCAAGACCGTGGATGGTGACACGAAACCCACTCAGTACCGTGGACTCGTGCTGGTGGTTGAAGACAATCCAATCAATCAGGATGTGGCAACCATTGCCTTGGAACAGCTTGGATGCACGGTTGATTCGGCGTTTGATGGCATACAAGCCCTGGAGCGTTACAAGGCCAAGCGTTACGACCTGATTTTCATGGATTGCCAAATGCCCAAGATGGATGGGCTGACCGCGACCCAGAGAATTCGGGAATACGAGGCATTGGTCAACCTGGCACATGTACCAATCATTGCAATGACCGCGAATGCGCAACCAGAGGACCGCGACAGGTGCCTTGAGGTTGGCAT
>DASUEC010000319.1:0-3784 GCA_036275255.1 Limnobacter sp.
AGGCGCCAGCTTTTCACCGTTCTCACCCAAGGCCTCCGGCGCTTTTACTTCGCCGGTGAGGTGCTTGGCAGCAAAAAACACAAACACCGTGGCGTTGACAAACACCGCAATGGCCGCCTTCCAGCCAAAGGTTTCCATCATGAAGGCGGTGCTCCAACCCCATGTGCCCGCCACCATGAGCACCGGCGGGGCTGCAAAATTGGTGAGTACGCCACCGATCGAGATGTTGACGAACAACACGCCAAGACCACAATACCGGACCTTGTTTGGCACATGTTTGGCAAACAGCACGTCGCGCAGCAGCAAGGCGGCCAGCGTCATGGCTGCAGGCTCGGTGATGAAACTGCCCAGCAAAGGCACCAGGAACAGCCCCAGCCAGGTGAATGCCACCGCTGGGGCCAGGGGCATCAGCTTGGCAATCCCCTCCACCAACAAACGGGCAGCGTCAAGCACGGGGCGACTGGCTGCCACCACCATGATGACAAACACAAACAAGGGCTCGGTGTAATGGCGGGTGTCCACATATTCCACGGCAGACTTGAGGTCCACCGTGAATGCCATGGCGATGATCAGAAACAGCGCCCAAATGCCAAATACGGCTTCCACTTCACCCAGCAGGTGAAAAAGCCCGCTGTGGTGTTTGCTGTGGTGCGCAAGCTTTTCAAAGTAGCTTGCAGAAAAAGTGTGAATGAGCGCGCCTGCAAAAAGAAAGGCTGCAATCCATTGGATGGTGCTTGCTGTCATGATTGGTTCTTGGTTTGTAAGTTGACGAACACTGCAAGAATGCGCCTGAAACTTTGCAATTGCGCAATCGGCTCCTTCAATGGCGCAACAATCAGGTGTCTTGGGCAGCAGACTTCATAGTCTGAGCCTATTGAAAAAATAAAGTTCCCCAAAATAATCCGAAAAACTCAACGCCCCACGGGCCGCTTTGCCAGCTTGCGCTGAAGGGTTCGGCGGTGCATGTTCAGGGCGCGGGCCGTTGCAGACACATTGCCCTGATGTTCGGCCAAAACACGCTG
The DNA here is from genome assembly GCA_036275255.1 of Limnobacter sp. Taxonomy (GTDB): domain Bacteria; phylum Pseudomonadota; class Gammaproteobacteria; order Burkholderiales; family Burkholderiaceae_B; genus Limnobacter. The sequence goes on from DASUEC010000319.1 coordinate 1,023, forward strand.
AATATGCTCCCACTCCAGCCGCGACACCGACATGGGCACCTCCTCAGCAAAAACCTCATTGTGGCTCGGGCTGGCATCTTGGTCCAAAGCCTTGAGAATGGCGGCGGTGGTGGCGGGCTTGGCAAGGTAATTGTCTGCGCCCAGCTTGATGGCCTGCACGGTGGTTGCAATGCTGGCATACCCCGTGAGCATGAGCATGTTGGCGTTGGGCAAACAGGCACGCAGGGGTTCAAGCAACGCGAGACCAGACTGTTCACCCAGGTTGAGGTCGAGCACCACGTCGCTGAACTCGTGCTGCTTGGCCAGCGCAACAGCGTCCTGGCGATTGTGCGCGATGGCCGCTTGCACGCCCAGGCGCGCCAGCGAGCGCATGAGCGTGCCAGCAAACACCGCATCATCGTCCACAATCAACACAAAGCGCTCTAGTGCTGCCATGGCAACACCACCGTGGCATGCAGACCGCCTTGTTCATTTTTCAATTGCAGGCTCCCGCCAGCCCGCTCCAGCAAACCACCCAACAGGAACAATCCGATGCCCTGGCCGTTTGCAAGCCCCTTGGAGCGCTCACCGGAGAGGCCATCGGCATGGATGGGGCTTTTGCCCAAACTGGGCAAAAGATCTGTGGACACGCCACCCCCCTTGTCCTGCAGATGCAATTCACATGCGTGCCGGGTGGCCACGGCACGCAGCACCAGGGGGGCGCTTGAACCTGCCCTCGCCTGCGCCTGCATCGCATTGTCCAGCAAGGTGTTCAAACCCAACACCAGCAAATCCCCGGCCACCCGATGCTGGGCTGGCCAGTCCGAATCAAAACCGTCCACGAGCACTTCCTGCTGGGGGTTGCGGTTGCGCCACTGGGCCACACAATGCTGCAAGGCACGTTGCGGGTTTTGGGCCATGGATTGCTCTGGATAGTTGCCTTGTGCCACCTGCGCCTTCAGTTGTTTGAGGGTTTCTTCGATGGCTTTGAGCTGGTGCCCCACTGCAAGCACGTCGGCTGGCGGCAAATGAATGGAGGAATCTCCTTTCCAGTCTTCCAGCACCATGGCAATGGTTGAAACCGGTGTGCCCAACTGGTGGGCAATGGATGCCGCCTGATTGCCCAGAGCGGCCATGCTGGACTGTTGCGCCAATTTTCGCTCGGCCAGGCCGAGGGCGTTGTTGCGCTGGCGAACGGAATCGCTGAGGCGGGCCACAAACACCACCAGAATCAACACACTGGCAATGAAATTGAGCCACATGCCGATGAGGTGAAAATGCACACCGTCGTCGGGATTGGCCAACACCAGTGGCATGTAGTGTGTCATCAGTCCCGTGTAAGCAAACACGCTGAAGAGCGCAAGAAGTACCACCTGCCGCCACGGCAGCAGGGTGGCCGCCAACCCCAGCAAAGGAAGGTACAGGGCCACAAAGGGATTGGTAACACCACCGGTGAAATACAACAGCAATGAAAATGCGGCGAGGTCAGCAAAAAGTTGCGCACCCACCTCGTAGCGCCCCACAGGCACCCCTTGCCGCAAGCGCAGCCAAGTGGCCAGGTTGAGCACAGCCATCAACCCCAGAATGAACGCCAGCGTCATGTTGGGCAAGGCCAACCCAAGCAGCCACTCTGACCCCGCCAGCAGCAACGCCAGCGCGCCCACGGCAAACATCCGCATCCACACCACTGTGTGCATTTGTTGTTGACGCTCAGACTGCCCGGCATGGGCGCCTGCCACCCCGGCAAAAAGTCGACTGGATTGATGAACGTTTGGCCTTGGGGACAATGGTCGTGCTCGCATGGTGTTCAAATTGTACTGCGCCTGCGATGGCATTGCCTGCCCAGGCGAACATAGCGGCCAGCGCTGCGACAATATGCCGCATGGTTCTGTGCAGCATTGCAGGCTATAAACACGGCTTTCCACACGCTTGTGATGCACCCGATGAAACGCGCTTCTCCCCTTCCACTTGCCTGCCAACTCTTGACCGGCGCCCTGAGCGTGTGGTGTGCCACATCACAGGCCGACACACTGGAATCTGTGGAGGTGCAAGCCGAACGGGAGGCACTCAGCGCGGCCAGCGTGCGTGTTGCGCAGGAGCGATTGGCCCAAACGCCGGGTGCCACCGCGGTGGTGGATGCCAAGTCATTTGAGACCGGCAAGGCAGTGACCATCAAAGACATGCTGGACTTCACGCCTGGGGTGTTTTCGCAAAGCCGTGTCAATGAAGAATCCCGGCTCAGCATTCGCGGATCGGGCCTTTCTCGCACCTTCCACATGCGGGGCATTCGCCTGCTGCAGGATGGCATCCCAATCAACCTGGCCGATGGCGGTTCAGACTTCCAGGACATTGACCCATTGGCCCTGCAACATGTGGAGGTTTACAAAGGGAGCAATGCCTTGCAATACGGCGCAGCCAGCCTGGGCGGTGCAATCAATTTTGTGACCCCCACCGGGTACACTCTGCCGCACAGTGTGCTGCGCGCCGATGCCGGGCCCGATGAATTTGCACGCCTTCAGCTAAAGACAGGCGATGTGGTGGGCGCGTGGGATTATTTTGCCTCGCTCTCGCAATTGCGATCGGATGGATTTCGTGAATTCAGCGCGCAGAAAAATACGCGGCTCAATGCGAATGCTGGATTAAAAATCAGTCCGCAACTGGAAACGCGTTTTTATGTCATTCACGGCGACATGAATCAGGAACTGCCTGGCAACCTCACCAAGGCGCAATTGCAAACAGACCGTCGGCAAGCCAACCCGGCTTCCAAGAACAGCCGTTCTCAA
>DASUEC010000320.1:0-5206 GCA_036275255.1 Limnobacter sp.
GGACTGCAGCAACAGCCTGCTGGCCTGCATTGGCACCTGGCCCATGCGTGTCGCCGCCAGCGGCTTTGCACCCCGACCAGGCCAGCCCACATTCTGGCAGCTTCAGCCCGCTTTGCGTTTGGTCGAGATTGAACAAGCCGAGTTTCATGTGCAAAACCCCACCCAGCAACAATCGCTGGTGGGGCGCATTGACAGTGCCCACTACGCCTTCGAGCACACCGGGCGCAACAACGCCATTGGCCTGGGCTGGCGCGTTCAATTCAAGGCACCCGGCATTCACAATGCGATGGCCATTTCATTGAATGCCACACCAGCCTCCGCTGGAGATTGGCGTGGCCTGCGTTTGCAAGCCGATGGCGACTGGGGGGGATTCCCCTGGACTGGCAGTGCAGAGCAGGACCGGCTGCACATCGCCCTTGCACAGGCTTTGGGAAAAGGCGCACCGATCGTGCAGCTGTCTGGGCAAAACCTGCGCACCTATGTGCGGCGCAATGATGCACCCGAAACGCACCAGGCGGCCTTCTCGGCACAACAGCTTGTGGGTGGCCTGCCCGCCCAACCCTGGGCATTCACGCAGGCAGAATGGACTTACACCCATGAAGACGCACAGGCCTGGACATTCAACCTCGCGTACAACCCGGCCGACAAACAACTCGTGATTGAGCCTGCCACCATTGCAGGCAGTGAAGGAACGCCCGCCCATGCGCAAACCCGGTTGCTGAACTGCCCGGCCAACAACGCGCCGGGCCAGGGCGATGCATCCTACTGGTCGTGGCAAGCGGGATGGTTTCGGATACAGGGCAGCCACCCTGGTGAGGCGCACGCCTGGGTGCTTTGCCCCGCCAGCTAGCCCTGCAACAACGCTTACTCGGGCAAGTGGGGTGTTTTGTCTGGGTGCAGTTTAAAAAACCGCACCAGCAACTGCTCTTGCGTGTCGGGGTGATTGGGGTCTTTGGGGATGCACTCCACCGGGCACACCACCACGCACTGGGGTTCATTGAAATGCCCCACGCACTCGGTGCACTTGTTGGGGTCAATCTCGTAAATTTCTTCGCCCATGGCAATGGCCCCATTGGGGCATTCGGGCTCACACACGTCACAGTTGATGCATTCGTCGGTGATGATGAGGGCCATGGGACTGCTACACAAACCTAGTTGTTGACGGCCTGGGGCGGGTTTTTGCCGAGTTTTTGGTTAAGCCAGTGCTCCACCGATGGAAACACAAACTTGCTCACATCGCCACCCAGCGAAGCAATTTCTCGCACAATCGTGCCAGAAATGAACTGATACTGGTCTGAGGGCGTGAGGAACATGGTTTCAACATCGGGCAGCAGGTATCGGTTCATCCCGGCCATCTGGAATTCATATTCAAAATCGCTCACCGCCCGCAGGCCGCGGATAATCACACTGGCCTCATTGCCGCGCACAAAATCTTTCAGCAAGCCGCGAAACCCTTTCACTTCCACATTGGGATAGTGGCTCAACACCTCGCGGGCAATCTGCACCCGCTCATCCATGGTGAAAAACGGCCGCTTGTTGGGGCTGTCGGCCACGCCCACAATCAACTTGTCGAAAATTTTCGCACCACGGCGCACCAGGTCTTCGTGGCCACGGGTCAGGGGGTCAAAGGTACCGGGGTATACAGCAATGCGCATCGCTGAACTCCAATCTGTTGGCTAATACCCCGCTTTGTATCACAGAGCAGGCAGGGCAAACAAATGTGCATGCACTTGGCCTGCTTTTAAATGTCGCAAAGCGTCAATTTGTGTTGCACCCAGCATGGCGGGCAAAACCTCGGGGGCTTTGAACAAATCAGCATGCCACTCCACGTACACCAACCCGCCGGGCTTGAGCACCGCAGGCACCAAGGGCAATGCCTTGGCCAGCCAGTCGGTGTTGAAGGGCGGGTCCAGGGCCACCAGGTCGAAGCGCTGCCCCAAACCAGCCAGGCGGCGCAGGGCCGCCAGCACATCGCTGTTGTCCACCAGCACCTGAGGCGCGGGCTCACCCACAGGCCATTTGGGCAAGAGGGTGCGTTGATTGGCCACAAGCTGTTGCACCACCGCGCGGTGGTTTTCAACCAGCATCACGGGGCTGGCCCCGCGTGAGGCCGCCTCAAAACCCAAAGCGCCCGTGCCCGAAAACAAATCCAGCACCGCCATGCCGCTACAATCCTGACCAAGCCAGTTAAACAGCGTCTCTCGCACCCGGTCGGGTGTGGGGCGCAAGCCGTCCACCGGGGCAATGGGCAGCAGGTGGCGGCGCCACACCCCACCAATCACCCGCAAAGTGCCGGGCTTGCTCATGGCTTGGCGGGCGCTTCCACGGCACCGCCGACCACCACCGTCACCAGCTTGTTGGGGTCCACATGTTTCGCAAATGCTTTGCGTGCACTGTCCACGGTCACCTTTTCTATTTCTTTGGTCCACGTGTCCAGGTAATCCAAGGGCATGTTGTGCAAGCCCATCATGGAAATATTGCTCACCAGTTTGGCATTGCTGTCGATGCGTAGAGGAAAGCCGCCAATCAAATTGGCCTTGGCAGCATTCAGTTCGGCCTGCGTGGGTCCTTTGGCAATGAAATCTTCAATTGTTTTGCGCATGAGCCCCAAGGCCTGAGCAGTTTGTGATTTCTGGGTTTGTACACCAGCCTGGAAAGGGCCCGCGTCGCCCGCAGGCATGAAATACGAATATGCGCTGTAAGCCAAGCCCCGTTTCTCACGGATCTCATCCATCAGGCGGGAGTTGAAGCCGCCCCCGCCCAACACATGGTTGGCCACCAGCAAATCAAAATAATCGGGTGCACCACGCCGCATCGCAGGCAAGCCCATCAGGATGTGGCTCTGTGCCGCCGGGTGGTCAATCTGGATGGTTTGCCCGCGCATGGCGGCTTGAAGGGCCGGGTAATCTTGGCCGCCCAGCGGATTGCCCTGCAAGGTGCCTGGCTGCAAACTGGCTGTAAGCTCTGCAGCCAGTTTTTCGGCTTGTGCACGGCTCACATTGCCCACAATGCTGACCACCGCATGCCTGGCCAGGTAGCGGCTTTTGTAAAACTGCTCCACATCGGCCAGGGCAATGGCCTTCAGGCTGGCCTCGGTCACCAGCGTGCCGTAAGGGTGATTGGGGTACAGGGCTTGAGAAAAAGCGCGGTCAGCCAGGGTGTCTGGTTTGGTGAGCGACTCCTTCAGGGCAGACACTGCGCGTGCATTTTCGCGGGCCAAAATGTCACCGCTGAACACGGGCTTTTGCAACACCGTTTTGAACAGCTCCACCGACTTTGAAAACTCGGGCTCGCTGGTGAGCGTGCGCAAAGAGAACCCGGCAGAATCGCTGCCCGCCCCTCCCGAGAACTGCGCACCCGTGTCGGCAAAACCATCGGCAATCTGGCTTTCGCTGAGGCCTTGTGCCCCCCGGCCAATCATGTCACCCACCGCCGCGGCCAGGCCTTCTTTGCCCAAGGGGTCGGCACGGCTACCCGCGGGCAGGTCCACGCGAATGTCCACCATGGGCAACGCCTCGGCCTGCATGAACATCACTTTGGCACCGCTGGGGGCCGTCCAGCTTTGGATGGGCAAGGCGGCGCGCGCGGGTTGTGCAACCGCCATCATCACGGTGGCCATCGCCACCACGGGTTTCAACATACGGCTCAACATGGCTTGCTTCCTACACATCAGTGGTTCAAACCCTTGGGGGGCTCGTTCTTTTTGTTGGGATCGATGGGCAGGGGAAAGAGCGTGCCCACGGTCAATTGATCACGGCTGAAACGGGTTTGGGCCGCGGCCTGTACTTCTTGAGCCGTCACCGATTTGATCTGTTCAATCATTCGGTCAATGTCTTGCACCGAAAATCCAATCGTCAGGGTTTGTCCAATTTCCATGGCTTGACCAAACACAGAATCCCGTTTGTACACCTGGCTGGCAATCAGCTGGGCCTTCACACGGGCCAGCTCCTGCTCGGTCACACCCTCTTTGGCAATGCGTTCCACCTGCGCCAGCAAATCGGCCTCCAATTGCTCAACGGTGCGGCCATTGGCGGGTGTGCCATCCAGGTAAAAAAGCGCAGGGCCCCGGCCAGTCATGTCGTAGCTGGCACCAGCCTGCAACGCCACGCGTTGGGTTTGAACCAGCTCACGATTCAAGCGCGCACCCGAATAGCTGTCCAGCACGGCGGCCAACACTGTCAGCGCATAGGGTTCACGGTCTGTTTGCACGTTTTCAAGCTTGGGCACTTTAAAGCCCATGATGATGTAAGGGTTCTCGGCAGGGGCTTTCACCTGCACGCGGCGTATGCCCTCTTGCAGCGGCTCTTGCTGCGGCTTGCGCTCCGGCAGCGCCTTTGCCTTTATCTTCCCGTAGGTTTGCTCGGCATGGGCTTTCACTTGCGCGGGCTCCACATCGCCCACCACAACCACCACTGCATTTTGCGGGGTGTACCAGGTGTCGTACCACAGCTTGGCGTCCCTGTGATTCATGGCTTTCAAATCACTCATCCAGCCAATCACCGGGTTGCGGGTGGGGTTGGCCACAAAAGCCGTGGCCATGAAAGCCTCGTAAAGCTTGCCCTGCGCCTGGTCGTCGGTGCGCCAGCGCCGCTCCTCCATCACCACCTGGATTTCTTTGTCAAACTCTGCCTTGCTGATCACCAGGTTGGCCATGCGATCGGCCTCCAGGGCCATCACCTTGCGCAAGTCTTTGGCCTGCAACTGTTGAAAGTAAGCGGTGTAATCGCGGCTGGTGAAGGCATTGTCACGCCCCCCGAGCTGGGCCACCTTCTGCGAAAACTCACCCACCTTCAGGGTTTTGGTCTGTTTGAACATCATGTGCTCCAGCACATGAGCCACACCTGTGGTGCCATTGAACTCGTCAATCGAGCCCGCCTTGTACCACACCATGTGCGCCACCGTGGGCGAGCGATGATCCTCTTTCACAACCACGCGCAAACCATTGCTCAAGGTGTACTGCGTCACATCGCCATCGGCCGCCAAGGCCGGTGCAGCCACACCAAGGCACAAGGCCACACTGGCCAACAAGCACTTCACATCCATCATTCTCATGCGTTTTAACCCTATTGCAGCAACACAGCGTGATGGGCGCTTGCGTCAAACGCCCCGATTCCCGCCAATGGTAGAATAAGTTTATTCGTTTCCCTGCCTGTGACCGCCGTTCTGGCTTTTTGTTCACCGAACCCCCTACACAGGCACAACCCTA
>DASUEC010000321.1:0-10752 GCA_036275255.1 Limnobacter sp.
TCAGGTCATCCACCAGCACAAATTGGCGATCCATTCTGGAGAGTTCAAACATCATGCGCACGGGCTTGTTCATGCCCACCAAAATCAATTTGCCTTGGTTGGCTGTGATGCTTTTCAGCAACGCGACCAAAGCACCGAGCCCGCCAGAATCCACCAGCTTGACGCCAGAAATGTCGAGTGCAAACTTTTTCTTGCTCTCCAAATGAGAAACAACAGCGTTGCGAATCAAGGTTCCCACAGCGCTGTCCAGCCGAACCGCCTCCACACGCAACACCTGCACACTCCCAATGTCTTCTGTTGCCACCATGTTCAAACCCTAAATTAGTTAATTTTCTTTTCAAGTCGTACGCAGTTTGCGACACTTGTTGCGCAAACTACAATTTTTACGCGTGCAGATGAAGTATTCACCATTCATTAGGATAACGTGATGGGTGCACGGTAGTAAATTTCAAATCGAGAAAAAAGTTCACTTAATTACTGTTTTTAACCTACACCGCTCAAACCCACAATGAAACCCGTACTAGCGCGCGCACTGATTGTATTTGGCCTGTGGTTCACATCGACACCCGGGCACGCTCAAACCTCAGCCAGTGCGCCAGCCATTGGGGGGGGCACCCCTGCTGCGGCAGCGGCCATTCAGGCCCCTGAAAAAACCAGAACCCTGACTTTTGCCACCATGGGGCAGCCCAACGGTGTAAAGCTCACCGGGGTGGCACGCTTTCTTGACCTCAATTCCGGAATACGACTGGACGAGCTCGTGACTCGGGCCAGCCTTCAACTCAAGGTGCTTTACCCGGCTGGCATGCGTCATGACCAGTCTTTCTTGCGCGTGTATGTGAACGACCAGCTCTCCACCATTCACCAGCTCAGTGAAAGCAAGGCTGGCGTTTCGCACACGGTGAATCTTGAGCTTGACCCAATGCTGTTCTCAGATTTTGCGATGGTGCGCATCGAGTTTGACGGCACGTACGATTCACAATGCGTGTCCCCTCAAAACCCGACACTCCGCCTGGACATTCGCCCAGACAGCACGCTGACCATCGTGTCGACCCCGCTGAATCTGGTCAACGACCTTGCTTTGCTGCCCGCACCCTTTTTTGACCCGCGCGACAACAGCAAACTTCGCATGCCACTGGTGCTGCCCAGCGCGCGAACCCCCACCAACGTGCGCGCTGCCGGGGTACTGGCCTCGTGGCTGGGTGCACAGGCCTTTTATCGGCAAGCCGAATTTGATGTGATTGAACAACCCGCCACCAACCGCCACAGCATTGTGCTGTCCACCGGAGAACTGCTGCCTGCGGGCATGGCCAAGCAAGACATCGACGGCCCAATGTTGGTGATCGACAGCCTGGTTGACAAGCCATGGATCAAGCAGTTGTACGTGTTGGGCCGAGACGATGACGAACTCATGCAAGCCGTGTATGGCCTGGTGATTGAAGGGCAGGTGCTCAGCGGGCAAAAAGCCTTGGTGCGATCGGTGGACCTGGGATCCCCCCGAAAGCCGTATGATGCCCCCCGGTACGTGTCCACCGACCGCCCCGTTCGGTTTGCCGAGTTGATTGATTTTCCCGGTCAACTGGAAGTGAGCTCAGACAAACCCCGCACCAGCATTAGCCTGCGCCTTCCACCCGACCTGTTCAGTTGGTCAGGGCGAAACATTCCCATGGACCTGAAATACCGCTACACCGCACCATCACGCTGGAATGACTCACTGCTGAACATTGAGATCAACAGTGCCCTGATCCAGTCATTCCGACTGGCACCCCGCACGGAGCAGGGGCAAAACCGCTTGGGAATCAACCTGCTTGGGCAAGCTGAATTGAGCAGCGAGGAAGCCTTGCAAATTCCGGCTTTCCGGGTGGGTGGCACCAATGAACTGGCCTTCGGCTTTGCCTTCATGCCAGAAGGTGAGCGCAACTGCTCCGGCGTTGGGCAACCTGCACGCGGGGCCATTGACCCGGAGTCAACACTGGACTTTTCCGACCTGCCCCACTACACACAAATGCCAAATCTGGCGGCCTTTGCCAACGGTGGTTACCCGTTCAGCATCATGGCCGACATGTCGGACACCGCGGTGGTTTTGCCGGCCCAGCCCACGGCACTGGAGGTGCGGGCATTCCTGAATGTGATGGGCCTGTTCGGTCAGTGGACTGGTTTGCCCGCCAACCGGGTGACGCTGTTGATGAGCGATAACCCCACCGAGATTGGCAGCAAAAACTGGTTGGCCCTGGGCACCAGCGACAGGCTCACCTGGCTAAACCAAAGCGACATGAACCTGCCGATGGTGCTCAGCAACACCGAACGCAGCATGGGCATGCCACAGGCGGTGCAGTGGCTGAAAGGGCTTTGGCAGACCGATCAGGAAACAGGCCCGGATGAATTGGCCCGTGCCTTGATTCAAACAGCAGGCTCTTTGGGCGCCATTCTGGGCTTTGAATCCCACCTGCAGGACCAAAAGGCGGGCATCGTGATCACCGGCACCGACCAGGACAGTTTTGAGCGGGCGGTGGCTGCCATGTCCAACTACGGCGACGTGGCCAAAATTCGCGGCAGCGTCAGCCTGATCCGTGGCGACGAGATTCAAAGTTATAACCTGGGCGACACCTACATCAGTGGCTCCCTGCCCTGGTGGCTGAAACTGAGGATTGTGTTCTCCCAATACCCGGCGCTGATTGCGGTCAGTGGTGCGTTGGCTGGCGTGTTGCTGGCCATTCTGGCCTACGGCTGGCTCTCTGGACGCGCATCTCGCAGGGCTCGGGGGCGGTAGGCATGCGCATGTTGGCGCGCATTTTTCAGGCAATGGCCCTGAGCGTGTTGCTGGCCTTTGGCACCACGGCCTGCGATGCCGCCACCGCGCGGGATTGGCCTGCATGGCAGGGCTTCAAAGCCGCTTTCCTGAGTGCCGACGGGCGCGTGATTGATCACAGTGAAGCGGATTTGCGCACCGTGTCGGAGGGTCAATCCTACGCTTTGTTTTTTGCACTTGTTGCGCACGACAAAACCGCCTTTGACAAGGTGCTCAACTGGACCGAGAACAACCTGAGCCAGGGCGACCTGAGCCGCCATTTGCCCGCCTGGGTTTGGGGCAAACAAGAGGATGGCAGCTGGGGAGTGATCGACAGCAACAGCGCCTCGGATGCAGACCTGTGGATTGCATATGCCCTGCTGGAAGCCAGCAGACAATGGTGCCAGCCAGAGTATGCCCGCAAAGCCCGTGCATTGGGCGATCAGATTCTGGCGCAGGAAAGCATGCATGTGCAGGGCTTGGGCCTGAGCATTTTGCCCGGCAAGCGCGGCTTTGTGCAAGGCGATGGCAGCGTCAAGCTCAACCCCAGTTACGTGCCGCCATTCATGATGGCGCGCTTTGCAAACGCTTGGGCCGATGACCCTCGCTGGGCCGAGGTGTATCTGGCCAGCCAACAATTGTTGCTGGACAGCCCTGGCAATGGCTTTTATCCGGACTGGGTGATTTACCAACACGGCCAAAAAAGCCTGCCCGAGGGAGAACCGCGGGGCGACTACGATGCCATTCGCACATACTTGTGGATTGCCATGAGCAGCGAACAGGACCCGATGACCGCCGCGCTCTTGCGCCAGCTCGCCCCCTTGTCAGCCGTTCTCATCAAGCGGCAGGGGATGCCTGAATGGCTGGAGCCTGCAACAGGGCAGATTGCCGCTCAGGCAGGGCCCGCCGGCTTTCAGGCCGCTGTGGCTCCGCTGGCCAGATCGCTTGGGCTGGACAAGCTGGCTGACAGCCTGGCACAACGCAATCTTCGCAGCAACAAGCCGGAAGAATGGCGACAGTACGGTTATTACAACGGTGTTTTAAGTCTGTTTGCACAAGGTTACACGGACCAACGCTACAGGTTCAACAGCCTTGGAGAACTGCATCAACCGGGCAAAGAGGTGAAACACTGTGGTTAAAACCGCCCCCTTCAAAGCAGGCCTCTTGAGCCTTGCCTTGTGCGCTGCCTGGCCCATGCTGCCCGGCCCAATCGCCTCGGCACATGCAAGCACAGCAAACCAGCAAGAAAACATTCGCGCTTTGCAATCCAAAGGCGTCTATTGGTACGAACGCTTCCGCTTCGACCTTGCAAGTCAGTCTTTCAATAAGGTGCTGCTGCTTGACCCGAGCAATGCCTCAGCGCTGCGTTGGCAAGGCCTCATTGACCTGGCCAAAGGAGACGTGCAGGCGGCCCAAGTGTGGCTTGGCAAGCTTCAAAGTATTTATGGTAAAACCGCAGCCCAGGCCGTGGAGTTGCAGCAGGCCATCGTGCTGGCCAGCAGCAAACGCCAGCAGATGGCGGAGCTTCGTTACCAGGCCGACAGTGCCAATGCTCCGGCAGACCTGGTGCCACGCCTTGCGCGCTTGCTTGACGAGCCACCGCTTGGCGAGGCGGCCATTCAAATTTATGGCCTGATGAGCCGCACCCCGGCTGGCCGGGAACAGGCCAGAGTGGCCGTGCAGGCCCTGGTGCGGAAATTCCCCGAGGATCCCCGTTACCGCGCCCTGCTTGGCCGACTGGGTGGCTCCGCCGACACCATATCTGCCGGCTTGGCACAAGCCTCGCCCAACGGTGTGCGCAACACCGCCGGGCGGGGATCGGCCGCTCCTGCGGCGCGGGCCGAGCCGTTGGTGGATGCGCCACCGCCGCCCGCCGTGCCAGAACCAGAGCAAGGCCCTTTGGTGTCGAACTTTGAACAAGGGCAGCAACTTGCGCAGGCCGCCCAGGCTCGAACACAAGCCAACGACGCGGTCGGCGCCGTTGAACTGCTTGAGAAAGCGGTTGCATTGAACCCGGATTACCCTTGGTTTCGGTATGACCTGGCGACGACTCTGGATGACCTAGGCAACCCCGAGGCCCAGACCCGCGCGCAGGCCGTGATGCAAGAGGGCGTGCAGTTGAACGATGGGGCAGAAATGCGTTTTGCCAGCGCCCTTCTGGCCGCCCGGCAGGACCGTCGAAGTGATGCGCTCGCGCTGTTGGCCGCTGTGCCCAAAACCGACTGGACCGAGGCAATGACAGCCCTGGACAAACGTGTTCGATACGGTCAGCACCTTGATGAATTGCGTGAACTTGCCCAACAGGGCAGTTATAACCAGATGGCAAGCGCAATCACAGCCAGTCCGCAGTGGCGGGCAGAGCCCGAAGTGCAAACCATGGAGCGCGAGTTGGCCATGCGCATGCACAGCCGGGTGCGCATGTCCTATGAAAATGCAGAGATTGATGGCGACCCTGGGGTTTCCTTCATTCGCAGCACTGAAATTCCATTGCAACTGGACATGCCACTGGACTACGAGAAAAACCTGTTCCTGCGCATGGACACGTTTCGAGCCGAGGCCGGGCGCGCAAGCGCCGACGCGATCAATTTTGGACAATTGGGCACCACCGTGGCCAACGACCCCGCCATCGACGCCAATCGGCTTGCGCAAAATCATCGGGGGCATGTGGTCGGCGTGGGGCTGGAAACAGAAAACTGGCGAATAGATCTGGGCAGCACAGTGGGCGACATGCCCGTCACCGATTGGGTAGGCGGCGTGCAGTGGCGAACAGATGTGGGCGAGGCTGGCTCACTTCGGGTGGACCTGGCGCGCAGAATGGTCAGTGGCAGTGTGCTGTCCACCACGGGGGCCATCGACCCACTGACCGGGCAAGCCTGGGGCGGTGCGCGACGCAACGGCGTGAGCGCTGTGTATTACACGCCGCTCAGCCCCACCATGGATTTTGTGGGCATCGGGCGGGCCAACCTGATCACAGGCAAAAACATCCCAGACAACACCGAAGTCAACCTGCAAGGCATCTTGAGCAAAACGGTGTACCAGGCACCGGGTCACAAGGTGGAAGTAGGCGCCTCTCTTTTTCTGTGGTCATTCGACAAAAACCTCCGCTTTTACACCTTCGGCCAAGGGGGCTATTACAGTCCACAGGCATTTGGCTCCCTGTCTTTGCCAATCACCTGGACAGGCAACACGAATGGCTGGTCCTGGCAGGTGCAGGCGCGCGTGGGCGCCAGCGAATCCCGCGAAGATGCCACCGAACTTTACCCACTGAACCCTGGCCTGGCACAGGCCGCAGCGGCGCTTGGCAACCCGACGCAGGACACTGGCGGCCCGGGTGGCGGCGTGAGCAACGGCTTGCGGCTATCGCTGGAACGTCGGCTGCTGCCCAGCCTTGTGGTGGGCGGTCTGTTCGAGATCGATCGCTCCGAGGGCTACAACCCCGATCGCGCCCTGGTCTACCTGAAATACTCGTTTGGCGACTTTTTTGAATTGAGTGTTCCACCAGAAGGTGTAGCGCCATACTCGAGGTTCTGAATGTTTGATTTGCCCAAACCCGGTGTGTATGTGGTGCGCGCTCCCCAGACAGGGGCGTGCGCCAGCGCCGTGGTTGAACACTGGTTGAATGCGCAAGAAGAAACACGGTTCAAAGCCTGCCTTTGGATCACCGGCAATACGCAAGGTGCCGTTCGGGACCTGTTGCAGACCCACCTCGCCACACGGCGCGCACCCAAAGGGCTAGATGTAATCAGTGTGCGTGCGCTGCGCGGTCAGGCGCAAGTGCAAGGTGGAGTCCGGAGTCTGTGCAGATCACTGGACACGCTGCGTGTTCTGGAGCCAGCCTTGGTGGTTGTTGAGCATGCGGACCTGTGGTTCAACAGCACAGACATGGCCCTGGAGCAACGCAACCCAATGGACCAGATGCGTCTGTTTCACCAATGGGCTGAACATGCAAATGCGCATGTGCTGTTGCCTGTGGAGGGTGACCTGCCCGGCTGGAGCGTGTTTGCAGACGGCCTGGCGGATGTGTCTGATCGACTGGCCTTCGAATTTCGTCCATGGTGGCCAACGGCATACGGACTGCACAGCAGCCTGTGGAACGAGCCCGAAACTCAAGCCCAGGTGGACCTGCACCACGTGATTCACGCCAATACGCTGCCATCCATGGGAGCACTCGCACAGCTGTGCCACGCCCTGCGTTTTGAACAAGGCGGCCCCTGCGCGATTCATGTGCTGGGGCATGGCCAGGTGAATACCCAAGACGCCTCCGTGCTGCTTCGCATGGGTGCAGACACCGTGATTGCAGAAGGCACCGACGTGTCCACCTGGCTTGGCCTGCCAGAGAAGCGCTTGCACAGCCCGGGCCGATGGACCGACTCGCACGCCCAAAGCCCACATTTTGCAAGGGACCTGCACGAGGTGTTCATGCCAGGCATGCTCACTGTGTTGTCCACGCCAGATTTCGCCAGGCAGGGGTGGATGCTTCTAAAGCTGGCTCGACACTGGCAGGTGCACTGCACCCTCACACGCTTGTCCCTGATGCCACACATGACCGCCAAAACGGCGCTCAAACTGGCCAACTGGAATGCCTCGGCCTGTGTTTACACCGCCACGCGGGAGGCCCTGTATGTCATCAAGCTGTGGCCCGCACCGCCAGACGAGCAAGCCTACAGAACCTGGATGAACAACTGCTTCCGTGAACCTCTGGGTGTGCTATTCAGTGGCGATGTGCTGTTTGAAGTGGGGCAACAGGAAGCTTTGCTGGGCGATCTGCATGAAGAGCTTGAGCCCCTGCAGGTGGCTGACTTGCTGGATGATGCCTTGAAAGAAGCAGATCTGGATGCACTCTGGGGCGAAGGCGCCGGTCTTGATGCCGCCCCCAGGCCTTGGGCCTCTCGCCTGAATGCGCTTTTGAAAGGAGCTACGTGATGATGATTGTGGCGCTTGTCATGAGCGGCCTGCTCTTTGGCGCCTTGTTTGCGCTGTGGCTGCTGGGTCGCCTGCTTAAAAACCCTGCCTCACGCATATGGCTGAGCGACCGGGTGAACTGGAGCAACAACGAACTGCCCGAGGGCTGTTACCAATTGGTTCGACATGGCAAGTGGATCGCACGGCCAGACGATAGCGAGGACGCATGATATTGATCAACCTGGCATCCACCTCTGGAGGCGCTGGCCGAACAAGCCTTGCAGCAAGCCTTGCCACCCAGCTGCACGCCTTGGGTCGCACGGTCATGCTGATGCAGGCGGACCCCATGAACAACCTGGGGTTTCACCTGGGGCAAACCCAGGCGGCCACCACAGGCTTGTGCCAACATCTTTTACAGGGCGTGGCCTTGGACACCTGCCTACAACACACCGGAAACGGCCTGCCGGTGCTGCCGTTTGGACCGAGCAGCCATGCCGAGCAATTGGCGCTGCAGCGGCTATTGCTGGAGAAGCCGGATCGCCTTCAAGATGTTTTTCGAGACGACACCGTGGGCAAACACGGCATTGTGCTGGTCGATTTGCCCAAATGGCCTTCGGCCTGGTGCAAAGCGTTCTTTGATCTGGGCGACCTGAACCTGCTTGCCCTCGTGCCAGACCTTGGGGCTGTGCTTGGTATTGACGACCTGCTGCCGGAGCTGCTGAATGCCCGTGGCGCTTCTTACTTTCTCATGAACCGGTTTGACTCCACCAAAGTGCTGCACCTCGATGTGTGGACCTTGTGTAAAACCAAACTCAGCCATCGCCTGCTGCCCTTTTATTTGCATGAAGACCAATCCATGCCTGAGAGCCAGGCTGCAGGTAGCGTCCTGAGCGAATACGCACCGTACGCCCAGTTGGTGGATGACCTGAACAAGCTCGCCTTGTGGATCGACGGGGAAATTCAATGAGCCAGGGCAAACCGCTGCTGAATCAACTTGAGCGCCTGCTTGATTTGCGGGAACTGCCCCACCTGAGCAACAGCATGCGGCTGGCACGCCTGTTTCAGGCTTTGTGGCTTCGACCCGACAGCCTGAACACCACCTTGGGCAGCAGCCCCTCCAAAAACGGCCTGCAAGGTCTGGGGAGCAAGGCCTTGCGCATATTGCTGCAAGCCTTGCGCGACGTGTTGTTCCCTGTGCTGTGGCTACTCAACCATGCAATTCGCCGACCATTCAAACACCTGCGCAACAAAACCGGCCAGGTTGTGGACCGTGCCCTGTCGGGCGTGCGCATGGAGCAAGGGATTGCCCGTGCCGCCAACCTGGTGATGCAGGTGCGCCCGGTGCGCTGGGGTTTGGGCCTGCTGGCCTTGGGGCTGTTTTTGTTCACTGCTCAGGCCTCCCTGCCGCTGGCGGGGCAATGGGTGTTCATTGCAGTGTGCTACGTCTTTGCCATGCTGTTTAAACGCATGCCCGAGCGCTTCGCTCACTTGTGCCTGATGGCCTTGACCATGTTGTTGCTGGCCCGTTACATATTTTGGCGATTCACCAGTTCGCTGGACCTTGAGAGCGGCATGGAGGTCTTTCTGGGCTACACCCTGGTGGCTGCGGAGGCATACACCTGGCTCATCCTGATTTTTGGATTTGTTCAGACCGCCTGGCCCTTGAAACGCAAACCACTGCCGTTGGAGCTCAACCTCAACGACTGGCCCAGGGTGGATGTGTACATTCCCACTTACAATGAGCCGCTCTCGGTGGTGCGCCCCACGGTGTATGCAGCCAAAGGACTGGACTGGCCGATGGACAAGCTCACGGTTTACATCCTCGACGATGGCCACCGCCCTGCTTTTGAAGAGTTTGCAAGGCAAGCGGGGGTGGAATACATTTCCCGTCCGGACAACTCCCACGCCAAGGCCGGCAACATCAATTACGCCCTGAAGCAAACCCATGGTGAATACATCGCCATTTTTGATTGTGACCACATACCCACCCGCTCATTTTTGCAAACCAGCATGGGCTGGTTCAGCAAAGACCCAAAATGCGTGCTGGTGCAAACACCCCACCATTTTTTCTCGGCCGATCCATTTGAGCGCAACTTCAATTTTTTCAGGCAAATGCCCAATGAGGGCTCGCTTTTTTATGGCCTGATTCAGGACGGCAACGATTACTGGAATGCTTCCTTCTTTTGCGGCAGTTGCGCAGTCATTCAACGCAAAGCGCTTCTTGAAGTGGGTGGCATTGCCGTAGAAACAGTCACCGAGGATGCCCACACCGCGCTCAAACTGCACAGCCTGGGCTACAACAGTGTGTACCTCAACAACATTCAGGCAGCGGGCCTGGCCACAGAGACACTGGCTGGTCACATTGGCCAGCGCATACGCTGGGCGCGCGGCATGGCCCAAATCTTCCGCACCGACAACCCCCTGTTTAAAAAGGGCCTGAGCCTGTTCCAGCGCATTTGCTACTCCAATGCAATGCTGCACTTTTTTTATGGCATACCGCGGTTGATCTTTTTGATCATGCCCATGGCCTACCTGTATTTTGAGTTTCACCTCATCAATGCAGCGGCGGTGACCATCCTGAGCTACGCCTTGCCACAACTCATCATCTCCAGCTACACAAACTCGGTCATCCAAGGCAAATACCGGCGGTCTTTCTGGTCCGAGGTCTATGAAACAGTGCTGTCGTGGTACATCATCCTGCCAACCACCTTGGCATTCATCAATCCCAAGCTGGGCAAGTTCAATGTCACCTCCAAAGGGGGCTTGATTGAAGAAAGTTATTTCGATGCCAACATCGCCAAACCCTATCTGATTCTGCTTCTGGTTAATCTGATTGGTTTCATCATCGGCATCGGTCGGCTGTTCTTTTTCAACACCCATGAAGTGGGCACCGTGCTGATGAACCTGTTGTGGTGTGGTTTCAACCTTGCCATTCTCGGGGCGGCTGTCGGCGTGGCGACCGAGTCGGTTCAAAAGCATGTCCATCATCGCGTGCGCATGGTGATGCCCGCGTTTCTGCGTTTGCCGGGTGGTTACACCGTGAGCTGCCACACCGAAGAGTATTC
>DASUEC010000322.1:0-2718 GCA_036275255.1 Limnobacter sp.
CCCCGAGGCACCCATTTTTGGTGTAGCCGACTACGGCCTGGTGGGCGACCTGTTCGAAGTGGTGCCCCAGCTCACATCCAAACTGTAATCAACACACACAAGCTGTATCAGGAGACAAGACCATGAGTTACAACGCCCCAGTCAAAGACATGATGTTCGTCTTGAAAGAATTGGCAGGCTTGGAGCAGGTATCCCAGTTGCCCGGTTGCGAAGATGCAACCGAAGAAACCGTGGAAGCCGTGCTCACCGAGAACGCCAAATTCACCAGTGAAGTGGTTGCCCCGCTGAACTGGTCTGGGGACGTGGAAGCCGCCAACTGGAAAGACGGCAAAGTCACCACAGCCAAAGGCTTCAAAGAAGCTTTCAAGGCTTTTGGCGAGCAAGGCTGGCAAGGCCTGCAACACCCCGTGGAGTTTGGTGGCCAGGGTTTGCCCAAAGTGGTGGCCACCCCTTGCATGGAAATGGTCAATGGCTCCAACCTCAGCTTTGCCTTGTGCCCACTGCTCACCGACGGCGCCATTGAGGCCCTGCTGGTGGCAGGCAGCCAGGAGCAAAAAGAAACCTACATTCCCAAGATGATCTCTGGTGAATGGACCGGCACCATGAACCTCACCGAGCCACAGGCGGGCTCCGACCTGGCGCTGGTGCGCACCAAGGCCGTGCCCCAGGGCGATGGCACTTACCGCATTTCCGGCCAGAAAATTTACATCACCTATGGTGAACACGACATGGCAGAGAACATTGTCCACCTGGTGCTCGCCCGAACACCCGATGCCCCCGAAGGCGTCAAGGGCATCAGCCTGTTTGTGGTGCCCAAGTTCCTGGTGAATGCAGATGGAACGCTCGGCAAGCGCAACGACGTGTACTGCGCTTCCATTGAACACAAGCTGGGCATCAAGGCCAGCCCCACTGCCGTGCTGCTGTATGGCGACAGCAAGGGCGACGTCGGCCCTGGTGCCATTGGCTACCTGGTGGGCGAAGAAAACAAAGGCCTGCAATACATGTTCGTGATGATGAATGCAGCCCGCTTCCAGGTGGGTGTGCAGGGCATTGGTGTGGCCGAGCGCGCCTACCAGCAAGCCGTGCGTTACGCCAACGACCGGGTGCAGTCCCGCCCCGTCGATGGCTCTGCCAACGAGGCCGTGGCCATTATTCACCACCCCGATGTGAAGCGCATGTTGATGAGCATGCGCAGCCAGGTGGAAGCCGCGCGCGCCATGGCCTGCGTGGCCGGTGCAGCGTATGACGCTGCCCACAACCACCCCGACGAAGCCACCCGCAAACAAAACCAGGCCGTCTACGAATTCCTGGTGCCGCTGGTCAAGGGCTGGTCCACCGAGATGAGCATCGAAGTGGCCTCCACCGGTGTGCAGGTGCATGGTGGCATGGGCTTCATTGAAGAAACCGGCGCAGCCCAGCACTACCGCGACGCCAAAATTCTGACCATCTACGAAGGCACAACCGCCATTCAGGCCAACGACCTCGTGGGCCGCAAAACAGCCCGCGATGGCGGCGCCGTTGTAAAAGCGCTTGCCGCCGAGATGGGTCGCACCGTGGGCCAGCTCAACGACCTGGGCAGCAACCATGCCAAGGCCGTGGCAGCCCGCCTCGACGCCGCCCGCGCAGCCCTGTTGGACGTGGCCGATTTTGTGTGCAAGCACATGAAGAGCAACCCCAACGCCGTGTTTGCAGGCAGCGTGCCCTACCTCAAGCTGGCTGGCATCACCGTGGCTGGCTGGCAAATGGCGCGCGCCCTGCTGGCCGCCGACGCAAAAATCAAGGCCGGTGAAACCGACAGCTTCTACAGCGACAAAATCCTCACAGCCCGCTTCTTTGCAGACCACGTGCTCAACACCGTGCCCGGCCTGCGCGACAGCGTGGTGGGTGGGTTTGAAGCCGTCACCGAAATGGCAGTGGCCAATTTCTGATCAAAGCGTTCATCCAACAGGCAAACCAAAAAACCCCTCCATCGCGAGGGGTTTTTTGTTTATTCTGGCGCTATGAATCCATCCGCTTTGCTGGCCGATCTTGTGTTGCTCGTCCACTTCGGCATTGTGCTGTTTGTGGTGGGGGGCCTGTTGTTTGTTCTGCTTGGCAATGTGTTCAGGCCACGCCTCCACTGGCCGTGGGTCAACACCCGCTTCTTCCGGGGCCTGCACCTGGCGGCCATTGCAGTGGTGGTGGCCCAGAGCTGGCTGGGCATGCAATGCCCTCTGACCACCCTGGAGCACGGCCTTCGCATTCAGGCGGGGCAGGGCGGCTATCAAGGCAGCTTCATTCAGCACTGGGTGCACCAGTGGATGTTTTTTCAGGCACCGCACTGGGTGTTTGTGCTGGCATACACGGTGTTTGCAGCGGCGGTTTGCTGGGCCTGGTGGCGTTGGCCACCTGCGCGCCGTTAGGCGCCGCCGTCCGTTGCATCATGTGGGCAAACAGCACTTCACCACCCACCGGCAAAAGCACCTGCAGCATCAAATCCACCCACAGCGCCATCTGCAAACCAGGTTGACCATGCGTCACCCAGCTGCAAAAGCCGGGCATTGGCCATCTCGTCAAGGCCGGCTGCCTGCGCCAACCCCACCGAGCTGGTCAGCAACAAGGCAAACAGTGCGGTTTTGATTGCCAGTGCAATGTTTTCAAACGTTTTGCCATCCACGTCCACGCCTACCAGGTTTTCGGGCCATTCGTTCATGATTCACACTCCTTGTGTGGTGATGT
>DASUEC010000323.1:0-11010 GCA_036275255.1 Limnobacter sp.
TCCTCAAAGACACGGCGTTCAACACACAGGCCCATCAAGCGAATGGCTGTCAACACGCGCATGGTGTCTTCATGCACCGCATGCTCGCTGCCCTGTTGCCCCACGAGAATCCAGTATTCGGGCTGAGAAGGCTCGATGGCCCGCTTCAAGGCCACCCACACACATGTGAATCCAAAGCGACTTTTCCACTCAGGTTGGAGGTAGTGTTCTGGGCGCAGCCGTCCCAACCAGACCAGACCATGCTGCTCGTGGCCCTCCAGCGCATCGCAAAAATCTTCTGGCTTGTCCCAAATGGCCATGCCCTTGTCCACTGGCACATGGATCTCTCTGTTGCTGCCACGGATTTTCCAGGAGACCATTTCGGCGCGCTCCCGATAACCGAGCACCACTTCTGCCCGCACGGTCAGACAGTTCTTCAAACCACGTGCATAAGAGGCAGCCAATTCGGGAATGGGCGCTGAGAGCAAGACCCCCTGCAACAGGGAGCGCTGCAGCGACAGCAATTGTTCATTGAGCCGCTTTTGCGTGATGTCGTGAGACACACCAATGTAGCCACCGAACCGGCCACGGCTGTCAAACAAGGGGCGGCCTGTGGATTCAAACACGGTCCGGCTGTCACCCACAGGCCAATACTCGAAACATATTCGATCAAAAGGCTGGTGGCTGTCCAGAAGCGCCTTGAAACTGTCCCAGTTGTGCCGTGCATCGATGCATTTCAACCCCTCCACATCCCAACGAGCCAGCCCGACAAAAGGCAATTCCCGAGATGGCAAAGACTCTTTCTGCTCCTTGCCACGATAGATGATCCGGCTGATGATGTGGTGAATATCCTGTTGCCAATACCAGTCACCCGACAGTTCCATGAGTTTGCGCAGTTGCTGCTCAGACTGCACAGCCCCCTGCAAAAGGTCCATCAAGCTGCGCAACAACTTGTTGCCCATGAACCAGGCCCCCACCAGGCCAAGCAGAACCGTGACGAGTACCACCTGACGCCAGCTCGCCGCCTGATCGGTTTGAACCGCCATGTACAGGGCAGCCAGGGCCAGCGGAGCCAGTGCAGTGAAAAGTACGAGAATGAAAGAGCGGCTCACCCGTTGACGGGAATGCTCGAAGGACAGAATCTTTTTCTTGGACGCTTGGGCGCTCGCCATTGAGGAATCAGTGCTCGCGCAGCTTGGTGCGAAGTCTGCTTACGGCCTGGGTGTGCAACTGACACACTCGGGACTCGGTCACGCCCAACACCGCCGCGATCTCACGAAAGTTTAGTTCCTGTTCATAATACAGGCCCATGAGCATTTTTTCACGCTCTGGCAATTCTTCAATGGCTTGAACCAGGGTTTGCCTGAATCTTTGGTCACCCAGCATCGCCAGCGGATTGGCCTCTTCATCGCCTTCCATTTGACGATCCAGATAACCTTCCCCATCCCCGTCTTCCGCGTAATCATCATAAAAAACCAATTGCGCGCCTCGGGATTCAAACAGCATCGCTTGGTATTCATCCAGCGAAACACCCATGGTGCTTGCAATCTCAGCTTCTGTTGCAGAACGGCCCAGCTTTTGCTCGGCTTTCATGGTGGCTGTCTCGATCTTCCGTTGGGCCTGGCGTACACCGCGCGGCATCCAGTCGGCTTGTCGAAGTTCATCCAGCATGGCACCACGAATTCTCTGGCTTGCATAGGTCTCAAATTGAGCACCCTGCCCCTCTTCAAATCGCGAAATTGCATCCATCAAACCGATCAAGCCAGCCTGAATCAAATCGTCGATTTGAACAGACGCCGGCAATTTGGCGATGAGGTGATGTGCGAGGCGACGAACCAGCGGGACGTACTGGTCAATTTGTTGGGACTTGTCGAGGGTTCCTTGGGCTGTGTACATGGAGTCTTTGCTTCCTGTTTTGTTATTACGCCAGCGCATGCTCTTCGTGAGAGCCGATTGCCCGCGCAATTCGCCTTGCTGCAACGATGACGTCGCGACTCACTTGGCTCAACGGTCTTCCAGCAGACAGCGCTGGCATGTGGCCAGCGTACTGAAGTGCTTGAGACCAAAACCCAGATGTGCTTTCAAGCAAATTGGCAAACACATGGTCTGCCTCATCGGCATTTTTCACACCTGCAACAATAACACGGTGGCGAATGTTTTGATCCACCTCTTTGGATGTTCTAAGGGCCTGGAACACCCGAGTAACCGAGCTTGCAGTGGGATGAACCACCCAATACCAGGTTTCACCTGCACTCAAACCCTGTGCCAGCGTCACAGCCTCATAGGGCAAGGTTGCATAAAACCGATCTGCTGTTACCGGCAAACGGTGCAAATTGCCCAACAAGGCCCTTGCCCACGCAGGACGTTGGGTTAACGCCTGCAGGCCGAGGGTCGCGGGCACCAAATACTGTCGCTCACCCAATTGCAACACCACATCCTCCAGGCTGGCATGGCCATTGAAAAAATTCAACAAATCCAGCCTTGAGGGATTGCCCAAGGCATTGGCAAGACCCAGGTGAGAGCCATCAAAAACCACCGCAACATGCCCAAGGCTTGCCTGGTGCTCCAACACCAGGCGCATTAGGCAGGCTGCGTAGTCGAGCTTCATGTCACCCATCACCGGGGCGATGTGGGTGCGCCCTTGACCGAGTAACTTTCGCAATGTGTTTGCTTGATCCATGGACATATTCAAGCACAGCCTCTCAAGCGCTGGTCGATGGGACTTGGGCCATTTTCCATTTCAATTCTTCGTCAGAGGTTTGGTAAGCCTGACTGGCTCGGCTGCGCATGGCGCGATGCACAAGAACCTTGGGATCCGCAGGAAAAAGATCTTCAGGCACACGTTGACCCGTGGCAATGTAATGCAGGGCCAGTTTGTGACGCATCACAACATCAAGCACGCCGCCAATCTTGATGGCCTCGTCCAGCTTTGACACGATCGCCCCTGCAAGACCGCTGTTTTTGTAATGCCTCACCACATCATCCAGCGTTTCGGGCTGACTGGTGGCGTTTAACAAAAGCACGCGTTTGACGTGGCTGTCTGTCAAAATCTTGGTTTGTTCTGCCACCCTGGAGTCCCGCTGCCCCATGCCCACCGTATCGATGAGCACCAGACGCTTGCGCTGCATGCTGTTTCGCAACTGTTGCAAATCTGCATGATTCTGTGCTGTGTAGACCTGCACACCCAGGATTTTTCCATAAATCCTTAACTGGTCTTGTGCACCAATCCGATAGCTATCGGTGGTAATCAACCCCAATGCATTGGCGCCATACTTCACGACACATCGCGCTGCGAGCTTGGCTGTTGTCGTGGTTTTTCCCACACCGGTGGGACCCACCAAGGCATACACACCACCGGTTTCTACAATGTCTTTTTCTGCGGGAACCACCAGCAGATTTTTTTTGAGCACATTCATCGCCCAGTCTTGCATCTGCGTTTCAGTCAACCCCTGGGGAAGCCTCTCAACAACAGTCCTAGCAAAAAGGGGTGAAAAACCGCTTTGCGTGAGAAGATTCCACAACTCGGCCCGCTGTGGATTCTTCTCCAGTGCATCGCGCCAGGCCAGCATGTTCATCTGATCCTTCAGAAGTTGGCGCATCTGCTTGATTTCTTCAAGCACAGCCGTCTGCTCCAGCGCCATGGCATCGCTGGCAGCCTGAGAACGACGTTGGGCCACTGCAGTGAGCATGTCATCCTCTGGATTGCTGGCAGGCAATCCGGTGGGTGCTGATGCGTGCGTCGGTGGAATCGCCTGCCGCGCAAGCAAGGCCCTTTGGCTGTTAACCTGCTGGGCCACACGCTCTGCCGGACTGGGTTTGTCGGTCAAAGAGGTGGGGGTGTCCTGTTTGCGCTTTTGGGCTGCATAAGACTCTCTCTCCGCGCGAGTCCAGGACGCTGGAGCACTCGCAGCGCCTGAACCCGGCTTCTCGGTCACGGCATCCAGATCGCGTGATGAGGCAGCAAGTACCTCCGTGCCCGCAGCCGTCTGCTTGGTGGACAGAATGATGGCATCCTCACCCAGTTCGGCTCGAAGCTGTTGCAACGCCTCCCGGGTGCTTGAGGCTGTGAATTTTTTGAGCTTCATGCTTTGGCTCCTACCACTTGGGCAACACGAATGGTTCGATTTTCTGGAATTTCACTGTGTGACAACACCCGCAAGTTGGGGGCTGCACGTTTGAGCAAGCGGGCCATGGAAAGCCTCAAATTGTCTGGCACCAGCAGAACCGGGCTCTGCCCCAACTGCTCCTGGCGGCCAGCGGCTTCAGCAGTCTGGCGTGCAAGATTTTCTGCAAGATTCGGGTCAATTCCCACCTGATCCTGACCCGCTGCGCTGTGGGCCTGGCCAATCATCTGCTCCAGACGCGGCTCCATCACCAAAACGTTGAGATCTTCGCTGGTGCCCGCCAAGGCCTGCACAATTGCCCGACCGAGGGCAATGCGGACCGCGGCTGTCAGTTCAAACGGATTTTTGCTGCGTCCACCATGCTCCAGCAAAGTCTCAAAGATGGTGCGCAGATCCCGAATATGCACACTCTCATCCAGCAGGTTTTGAAGCACCTTCTGGATGATCGCCACATCGAGCAACTTCGGCGTGAGATCTTCCACCACTTTGGGCGATGTCTTTGCACAGTGGTCCAGAAGCGCCTGGGTCTCGGCTCTCCCGAGCAATTGGGCCGCGGAGGTTTGCAAGATGTGGCTGAGGTGGGTTGCAATCACCGTCGAGGCATCCACCACGGTGTACCCGGCTGCATTGGCCTTTTCCTTCTGGTCCTCGGCGATCCACACGGCAGGTAGCCCAAATGCGGGGTCTTTGGTTTGTGGGCCAGGCAGTTGCATGGTTACACGGCCTGGGTTAATGGCAAGGAACTGATTGGGGAACACTTCGCCTTCACCCATGCAGACTCCCTTGAGCAATATGCGGTAAACCGATGGACGCAATTCGAGGTTGTCGCGCAAGTGAACAGCGGGAGGCAAAAACCCGACCTCTTGTGCAAATTTTTTGCGAATCGCCTTGATGCGCTTGAGCAGATCACCATCTTGCTTGTTGTCCACCAATGCAATGAGTCGGTAACCAACTTCCAGCGCAATGGTGTCCACAGGCACCAGATCGTCCCATGTGGCCTCCTGAGCCTCGGTGGTGGCCGCCTTGATTTTTTCTTTTTCAGCATCGCTGGCCGCGGCCTTGGGTGCTTTGGCCTGCTCGGCCATTCGATAGGCCAGGTAGCCAAACAAACCTGCAAATGTCAGGAAGGCGAAGGAAGGCATGCCGGGAATGATGCCCATCAAGGCAAGAATCACCGAGGTGATGCCAACCGCTTGGGGCGACTTAAGCAATTGGGACGACAGCTGGGTGCCAATGTCTTGACCCTGACCAACGCGTGCCACCACCAGACCGGCAGCGATAGAGATCACCAATGCCGGGACTTGCGCAACAAGGCCGTCGCCAATGGCCAGCAACACATAGTTGTTGCCCGCTTCAGCGAAGCTGAGGTCGTGTTGCATCACCCCCACCGCAAATCCACCGATGATGTTGATGACCAAAATCATGATACCGGCCACCGCATCGCCACGAACAAACTTGGAGGCACCGTCCATCGAGCCAAAGAACTCGGCCTCTTGACTCACCTCGGCACGACGTTTTTTAGCCTCTTCCTCATTGATCAGCCCTGCATTGAGGTCTGCGTCAATCGCCATTTGCTTGCCTGGCATGGCGTCCAATGTGAACCTGGCCGACACTTCGGCAATGCGGCCGGCGCCTTTGGTGATCACCACAAAATTGATGATCATCAGGATGATGAACACCACCACGCCCACAGCGAGGTTACCACCCACCAGAAAATGGCCAAAGGCCTCAATCACCTTGCCTGCTGCATCGGGCCCTTCATGGCCATGGAGCAAAACCACCCGGGTGGACGCCACGTTCAAACTCAAACGAAGCAAGGTGGTAACCAACAGAATGGTCGGGAAGGCGGCAAAGTCCAGCGGGCGGGTGGTGTAAAGGCTGGCCACCAGCACCATCAGGCTCAGTGCAATGTTGAATGAGAACAACATGTCCAGCGCCAAGGGCGGCAGGGGCAAAATCATCATCACCAAAATCAGGATGATGAAAATGGGCGCACCCAGTGTTTTTACCTTGTCACCGGCAAAGCCTGCTTTGAAAAAATCGAGAGTGAAGGCGGGGTTGGCCACAATAACGCATCACGAATGGTTAACGGTTCAATTATGAAAAACTTTAGGGTGAAGACAACGAAAGAATTGAGGCAGAAAAGCAGGCCACTTTCCGGGTGTCGGGCTTGATTGAACTTTACAAGCGGGAAGGCGGCGCCAGCGCCACCTCGAATTGACACGGGTGAGGCTTTGATGGTTGTCACAGGCCAGGCGTGGCATTGGGGCTTGTGGCCTCTGGCCCCGCTGCGCCTCAGAAAACAAGCATTGCTACGGCTTTGCCCCTGGGTCCATACCGACTGGAATGTCTGCATCGCCCGGCACTTGCAGAAGATGTGCCCTGCCCTCGGCCAAGGCGTAAACATAGGCCAGTAACTTGGCTACGGCGGTGTACAAGGCCGCAGGGATTTCCTGCTCAAGATCCACATTGGCATACAAGGCACGCGCCAAGGGCGGGGCCTCCACCATGGGCACACCACTGGCTTGGCCAACCTCTCGAATCTTCAAGGCCAAAGGCCCCAAGCCTTTGGCAACCACTTTGGGCGCGCCTTTGCCTTGCTTGTCGTATTTCAGTGCCACAGAGTAATGGGTTGGGTTGGTCACAATCACATCGGCATTGGGCACCGAGGCCATCATTCGGCGGCGTGCTGCCTCTCGCTGCATGCTCTTGATCTTGCCTTTCAGATGGGGGTCTCCCTCGCTTTCCTTGGACTCGCGCTTGAGTTCTTCGAGGTTCATGCGCAAGCCCTTGTAATAGCGCCACAACTGGAATGGAATGTCCAGCGCAACAATCAGCATGAAGGCAAGCGCAAGAATGAGTGCGTCTTTGATGCTGATTCGCGCTGTTTCAGCCATGGCCTGTTCTATGGGCATGGCCGACAGTTGTGAAAATTCGCCAAGGTCTTGCATGATGAGCAAATAGCCCACACCACCCAACAGAATGGTTTTTAGTAGCGCCTTCACCAGCTCGGCAAGACCATTGACCGAGAAAATGTTTTTCAAGCCCGAGATGGGATTCAACTTTGAAAACTTTGGCTCGAGCGCCTTGGATGACCAATTAAGCCCCCCAACGGCGACATTGGACACGATCGCGGCCACAAAGACCACCAAAAACAAGGGCACCAGAATGAACAGGCTCTCCTGCAACATGGACACCCATTTGAGGCCCATGTACTTGGAATCGAAAGCATGCTGACGCTCCAGTATCAACCCCTGGCGGAGCAGCTTTTCACTTTGTGCCACCAGCTCTGTGCCCATCACGTACATCAGGGATACGCCCGCCAGCAAAACGACACCGCCGCCCAACTCTCGCGAGCGCGGCACATTGCCTTCTTCCCTGGCCTTGCGGATCTTCTGCTCCGACGCCGGTAGGTCCTTTTCCTGATCGGATTCTTCTGCCAAAGCAGCGCTCCATGACTGATGAGGTTCTTATTATGAAAACCCCGTGAGCAAATCAAAAGCGCAAATTGAACGGTAAACTGAAGCCATTCATAGACCATACCCAAACGTGACAACCATGAAATACGAACCCAGCGATGCTTTGGCCAGGATTGACAATGATCATGCATTGCTTTGCATGCTGATTGATGTGTTTCTGAAAGAACGAGCTGCTTACATTTCGCGTCTTCAACAAGCGTGCGCAGACCAGAACCTCAGGCTCCTCGGTGATGCGGCACACAATGTGAAAGGCGCAAGTGCTGCAATAGGCCTGAAAGCGTGCTGGGCATTGGCAGAATCGCTGGAAGTGGCATGTCGACAGTCTGGTGTTAAAAGCATATCAAGCTTTGAGAAGGCCACATCAGAACTGGTGGCATCACTTCTAGAATGCGAAACACATCTTTTGAGCTGGAAAATGAAGCACCGGGGGCCATGATTTGGGTGAGATTTGCATGCCGCCCGGCAGCACTCAATCTTTAATCAACAAGTCCGGGCTGAAGCCGATTCGCATGCCCCCCCAGTGACGTCCATCAATCTCAATCGGGAAGGAAAGATCATTGAGCACCTCCCCGGTGTCCCGCCGGTAGGTCTGCAGCAGCCATGGGGA
This sequence comes from Limnobacter sp., assembly GCA_036275255.1. Lineage (GTDB taxonomy): Bacteria > Pseudomonadota > Gammaproteobacteria > Burkholderiales > Burkholderiaceae_B > Limnobacter. The sequence goes on from DASUEC010000323.1 coordinate 8,190, forward strand.
GAGGCTGGTGGCTGCACGCAACCCGACAGGATCGTTGAACATACGCTTGTCACGGCTTTCAATGAGATCAATCTTCAAATCGCCGGTCAGTGGACGGGAATATCTGCTGTTGTGGGTGGGTGCGTAGCCTTTGCGGTCCACGCACAGCGAAAACACAGCTCCTGGCAGGCTGCTGACCAGCCGGTCATACACTGACTGCAATTGCCGTTCAACAAATTTGTCGTATTTGGTGGAGTATTTTTGCGGGTTCGAATTCGGGATTGACCTGTAGGACTCATCAAAAACATCGTGGCCATTGTTCAGGGCATTGACCAGAATCTGTGTGCACTCGTCGCGGGCTTGAGTAACGCGCTCGATGATCACTTCATAAGCGCCCTTGCCGATTTTGAACCGTGCCACCAACTCTTTGATCCGGTCGGTTGCACCAGCCAGCTCCACACTGGACTTTTCTGAGCGTGTGGTTTGATCGATCACCGACTGCGCAGTTTCTCGAATCTGTGTAGCTCGATCAGCCACCCCTGCGCTGATCTGCTTAACAGCCAAAACCTGCTCAGAAACATCACCAATCTGTTTGCTCATTTCCTGAAACCCACCCAGCATGCCTTCAAAACAAATCGAGGAGGTGCCAATGGTGGCTCGACCTTGCAAAATGCGTTCATTGATCTTGCGAGTCTCAAATTGGGTTGTGTCCACAAGATCAAGCATGGAGGATATGTTGGCCCGAATATCCCCGGTGGCAGACTTGACGCGCTCTGCCAACCTTCGGACCTCATCGGCCACCACGGCAAATCCACGCCCGTGTTCACCAGCACGGGCCGCTTCAATGGCGGCATTCAGGGCAAGCAGATTGGTTTGATCGGAAATGTCATTGATGAGTTTGACAATCTTTTCAATGCCCTTGCCTGTTTCGGCAAGTTTTTGAACCGTGCTGCCAAAACTGTTCAAACTGTCCGAGGCCAGATTCATCTCATCAGCCACGGCGAGCAATTCCTGGTAGGAAGCTTGGACGGTCTGCAAGTGTTGCCCAGTTGCACCGGAGAGATAATTTGCACTGTCGGCCACTTTTTCCATGGCGTTGCTGGCCGATTCCGCTGCCTGAAAAATGTCGCTGGTGATGACACCTTGCCGGTCAGCGGTGCGACTGGCGTCTTTCAAACTGCCAGACACACGAACAGACTCCATCGAGACCTGTGCTGTCATTCTTCGGATTTCATGAATCAGGTCGCGAAGGCGGGCCATGAAGGCGTTGTAGTTTTCTGCAAGATCCTTCAATTCGTCCTGCGTGACGGCAGGAAGGTCGACGGATAGATCACCTTCTCCATCCGCAAGTTGTTGCATGCGCATGGACAGCATACGCACAGGGCGAACAATGAGGTGACGCAGATACACAAAAACACCCAAACACGCAGAAAGCGCCAGGCAAAGTGTGGCGAGCATCAACCCGCGAAACTCGGAGACGTGTGATTGATCAAACTTGTCGATCGCCCACAGATAAACCACGAGATGACCAAAGCACACAACCACACCCACGGCTGCCAGGTTGCCAATCAATTTGCGGCTTAAGGTGTAAAAGAGGCCTTTCTCAATCGCCCCGTATATTGAACTCATGCAAGCAACTCCCATGCCCCCAGCACCGTGTGCAGGGTGTTTGAACATAACCGCCATTGATGCGCGGACGTCCAATTATGTGCATGGCAGGGATTTGCCTATTGCCTCATAAAAAGCAAAAACTCCCCTGTTTTGGTGAGATTAAAACAAAAAGGCCCGGCTGAAATAACCGGGCTTTTTGGGCAAGACAAACCCGACTCTCTTCCGGGTGTATGCCTTTACAAGCGACCTTCAAGCAGTTCACGCAACTCAAGAACAAGAACCAGCAGACCTTCCCCAGACAGCGTCGCACCTGCAACCCCCTTGGGCTTTACGCCGTCGAGTGGTTTGATCATCACCTCATCCTGGCCAACCAAGGTGTCTACTGCCAAAATACAGGCCCTGTTGCCACTGATTGCAAGCACACCAACCTTTGGACTCGGGCTGGTGGGTCGTCCAATCAGGGTGGCCAGATCGAGCAGCGGCAAAACCTCTCCCCGAACCACCATGGTGGGCTTGCCACCTACACGTTGCACCTTCTCTTCCTCGATCGGGATGATTTCGCGGACGCACGACAGGGGCAATGAATAAATTTGTTCTTCAAGCTTGAGCATGAGAACCGGCAAAATGGCCAGGGTCAGCGGCAACAGGATGGTGATTCTGGAACCTTCGCCTGGGTTGGACTCGATCTCGATGCGACCATTCAGGCGCTGAATGTTGGTTTTGACCACATCCATGCCAACACCACGGCCGGAAATGTCTGAAATTTGATCTTTCGTTGAAAAACCTGGCAGGAAAATCAGTTGCAAGCTGTCCTGCACATTCAGTTGGCCAGCCTCTTCTGCGCTGATCAATCCCTTTTCGACGGCTTTGTCACGAATCACCTCGGGCTTCATCCCGCGCCCATCGTCTTGAATCTCGATGACGATGTGGTCACCCGTCTGACGTGCAGAAAGATTGACGGTGCCCTTGGGGTTTTTGCCGCAGGCGGTTCGATCTGCGATGGTCTCAATGCCGTGATCCACCGCATTTCGAACCAAATGGATCAAGGGATCATTCAACTCTTCCAGAATGGATTTGTCGACCTCGGTTTCTGCACCTTCAATCACCAATTCGACGTCTTTGCCCAGTTGTCTGGCCACATCCCTCGCCAATCGGCTGTACTTCTGAAACACCCGACCAACAGGTTGCATGCGCGCCTTCATGACCGCGGCTTGAAGATCCGAAACCAGCA